>NZ_PJAV01000128.1:0-47364 GCF_002836695.1 Pseudoalteromonas sp. 78C3 | reverse complement strand
GGTGTTTTTTATTTACACCATACCTAGCTGAATCAACTTAATACACATAAGTACATTAAAAAGGAACACCTATGCAACAGAGCGCTCTAACTGCAACTTTAAAGAATTTTTTAGGCAATGCACCAATGTTGTATAAGTAAGCGATATAACTAAGCTTATGTATCGATGGGAACTAATAGAACATCATTTAGCCTCTGCTGAGGCTGCATTGAGTGGTCAATAATTTCATCTTATAAAAAGCGACTTCGGTAGCTTTTTTTTCCTTTTTGTTGCCGCATACATTATCCTAGGTCATAATCTAACGTCTTATTTAAACGCGGAATTTTTATGAACTGGCTTGCGCAATTACCCACCCAACGTACCCCGTGGCTTTTATTTACAGCTATCGTTTTTTTACTTGAAGTGACCGCCCTTTTCTTTCAATACCAAATGGGATTGGCGCCTTGCATAATGTGCATATATCAACGTACAGCCGTACTGGGTCTATTAGGCGCAGGAATTGTAGGTTCGACTAAACCACAGAGCAAAGCAGTTCGTATATTAGCGTATGTAATTTGGGGTGTATCGAGTGTTTGGGGATATTTAATTGCTCGCGAGCATATTGATATGCAAACCACCACAGACCCTTTTGCATTTAGCTGTGAGTTTGAACCAAACTTCCCGTCGTTTATGCCGTTACATGAATGGATACCTAGCTTTTTTCAGGCGACCGGGGATTGTGGAAATATAGATTGGCAATTTGTTGGTTTGAGCATGCCTGCTTGGATGGAAATTATATTTGGGATTTTCTCACTAACACTATTTATTATAGTTATTGGCCGTTTATTAATTAAAAAGTCGATTTGATATGTTTACATTTTTTTCAAGCCAATTAGATGAGCTTAAACACCTAAAGGTACGCAAGCGTCAGGACGTAATAGCACTTTCTTTAAGTATGTTATCGCCAACTGATAAAGTGTTACTGCGTATTATTAAATTAATATTACTAAGTCCACTATTTTTAATATTCACGGTATTTAAAGGTTGGATATTAATCCCGTTTTTGATACTCGGCGGACTTTGCTACCCACTTTTAACAACACCTATTGAAATCAACTTTGCTAAAAAACACTTAAGCGATGCATTAAAACAATTTAATCAGGGCGCATAGCGCCCTGATTGTTATCTACTGCTATTAAAGTGAAATTTTCCCCTCTAATTTGGCTAATAGTTTTTTACCAATTCCTTTAACTTGCGATAAATCACTAACGCTTTTAAATTCGCCGTTTTCTTCACGGTAATCCACAATTGCCTGCGCTTTTTTCTTACCTATACCTGGTAGCTTAGCAAGCATCTCTGCATCAGCATTATTTATACTAATTGTCTCAACTTGAGGCATTTGCTTAGTTACTTCCGATAGTTGTGCATATACGGTAGTTGCAGGTAGTAAGCATAATAAGCTTATTATGAATAAATTTTTTAACGTTTTCATCAAACTTGTCCCTATTCTTCTTTTCTTAATTTTGAATGTTGCTCAGGAAAACCAAAAAGTAAGGAACTGAAAAGCTCATCATTTAAAGTGTACCTAAACGCATTATCACTATGATCCGAAATCCTGAAAATGCAGCTGGTACAACAAGTGATTGCTTAACTAAAGTAAAGTTACCGTTTTTTGTCAAATTTAAGACACCTAAAAATTAATACTTCGCGCTTGCAAATTTACGCCCAAACCATTACTGTACATAAAAACAGTAATCTAATGGTTTTTACAAACCACGGTGCCAAGCAATTTTGCAGGAGAAATCATGGCTGTTGTTGTTAAATATGTTGTAGAACGAAACGGAGTCGAGCGTATGACGTTTACTACCAAAAAAGAAGCTGATGCTTATGACAAGATGCTCGATATAGCAGAATCACTTGAGCTAATGCTAGAAAAGGTAGACGTACCGCTTAGTGAGCAACAAATTGAATCACTTGCTTTAGAAATAGCGAAAAGCAAAGATGACTTTATGACCATATTAAAGGGCGGCAAAGATCCAGTTGTTACCAAAGCGCCAGCAAAAAGTAAAAAGTCAGATAACGTTGCATCAATTGAAGATAACAACGATAAAAAAGCAAGTTAACTCGTAGATTGTCCTCTCCTCGGACGGGACAAACTAAATAAAAAAGGGAGCAACTTAGTTGCTCCCTTTTTTATTATACCAATTCGCTTAATTAAGTGATCTATTTTGAGGGTGGAAAAACGTGTTGATAGCTAGGCAAAAAATTTGATATTTAGTTGTTCTAAATGATAATTTTTTAACGCCGGTAGCAACACGTTTAGCACCGCAAAATGATTAAGTATTATCGCGGATTGGTATTACTTACTACTCATTTTAAAATGAATAGTAATTGCTATTTAAAGCTCTTTTTCTACTTCATCAAATAAAGCAGTGATGTTTTGCTCTGGCTCTTTTGTTACTAAGCTAACAACAACAATTGCGATACTCGCTAAAATAAAGCCAGGTACTATTTCATACATAAAGCTACTTAAACTTTCACCATTAATAGTAAACGGACCATAAATCCAAACAAGCACTGTAAACGCACCTACTAACATACCAGATAAGGCGCCAGCAAAATTCATACGTTTCCAATAAAGGCTAAACAATACAAGTGGTCCAAAAGCAGCACCAAAGCCTGCCCATGCATTACTTACTAGGTCTAAAATAGAGCTATCTCTATCGTACGCTAAATAAATTGCAAACAGGGCAACAAATGCAACGCTAATTCGACCAACAGAAACTAATTCAAAGTCGCTAGCATCTTTACGTAAAAATGTTTTATATAAATCTTCAGTCAATGAACTTGAGCTTACTAGCAATTGCGATGAGATAGTACTCATGATAGCAGCCAAAATTGCAGCTAGTAAAAAGCCAGCAATAAGTGGGTGGAACAATAACTCAGAAAGAATTAGGAAAATCGTTTCAGGATCTTCAACTACAATATTATTTTCATAAGTATAAGCAGCACCAAATATACCAGTACCAACAGCACCAAGGGCAGCAACAATCATCCATGTCATACCAATACGGCGAGCTTTAGGCATATCCTTAACACTACGTACCGACATAAAACGAACGATGATATGTGGTTGACCAAAATAACCTAAACCCCATGCCATTGCAGAAATAATACCTAATGCAGAGCCTGCTCCAATCCAGTTAAGCATATCTGGATTTACACTATGTAAAGTAGATTCTAGAGGTTGTTCAAGTAAAGAGTATGCAACGGTAGGCACTAGAATCAGCGCGATGAACATAATACAACCTTGCACGAAATCAGTTAAGCTAACCGCTAAAAAACCACCAAACAAAGTGTATAAAACAACGACACCCGTTGTAATGTATAAACCCACTTCATAACTTAAACCAAATGAGCTTTCAAACAATTTTCCGCCGGCTACAACACCAGATGACGTGTAAAGAGTAAAGAAGACTATAATCACAACAGCAGATACAACACGTAATAAGTTTGACTTATCATTGAAGCGGTTTGAGAAGTAATCTGGGATTGTTATAGAGTCATTTGCTTTTTCAGTGTACACACGTAATCTAGGTGCAACTAACAGGTAATTTAACCAAGCACCAATCACCAAACCAATTGCTATCCATGTACTACTAAAACCAGTAACAAACATCGCACCAGGTAGGCCCATTAAAATCCAGCCACTCATGTCAGATGCACCTGCAGATAGTGCAGCAACACTTGGTGATAGATTTCGTCCACCTAACATGTAACCTGATACATCGCCAGTAGATTGCTTATATGCATATAGTCCGATACCTAACATTACAACAAAATATAATGCTAGTGAAATAATCATTCCTGTTTCCAAATTAGCCTCCGCATAATTATTAATAACAGGCTCTTGATCCGAATATTGACTCTTAAAATATTATAATAAAGACACTATTAGGATAAAAACCATTCTCGCTGACTATATCATGCCTAACAATAAAATCTCCAACTTGTTGCTTCCAGCTGATACAAAAATACTCATGTTGAATAATTTTAAAGCGAATTGGTAAAATATAATAAATTAAATAGAAGAAACACCTTAATTTATAATGATAATTTATTAATCATGCAAATATACGTAATGCTATTTTGAATCTTTTGCCATATATTATTACAATACCCAATTACATCACTCTTACGGAACTGTTTATGTATTTTTACGCTGCACGTCAACCGATTTTAGATAGAGATAAAAAACTTATCGGTTATGAGCTTTTATTTCGTGATGGCGTTGATAACGTATTTCCCGATATAGATGGTGACGAAGCAACAACACGACTTATAGAGGGTAGCCAGTTTAATTTTGGTTTAGAAGATTTAACCGACAATAAACCTGCTTATATAAACTTCACCCTAGAAACACTATCAAAGGGTTACCCTACACTACTAGGTAAAGACACTATAGTTGTAGAAATACTTGAAACTATCCAGCCTGGTAAGCGTTTATTAGCTATCGTTAAAGATTTAAAAGATAAAGGTTACACTATTGCTCTTGATGACTACATTCATCAACCTGTATGGCGTCATTTTTACCCATTTATTGATATTATTAAAATAGACTTTTTAGCATCCGATATAGATACAATAAAAACGGTTCTAAACGATTTAAAACCGCACTCACATATTAAGTTACTTGCCGAAAAAGTAGAAACCTATGAAATTTACCAACAAGCTTTAGAGCTTGGGTTTGATTATTTCCAAGGATTTTTCTTCTCAAAACCTGAAATGGTACAAAGTAAGGCTCTACCACCATCAGAAATGGCATTAGCTGAATTACTTTACGAAACATCAAGTGTTGATATGGATCTTAAGAAAATCACTGATGTGTTTGAACGTGATGTAAACCTATCTTATAAATTACTTAGGTATTCAAATTCTGCCGCATTTGCAAGACGCGCAGAAATAAGTACCATTAAGCAAGCTCTTATAGTGCTTGGCGCCAACGAAATTAAAAAGCTATTGTCACTACTGTTTGCAGCACAAGTATCAGCAGATAAACCTGTAGAGCTAATAAGGCTATCGCTTACGCGCGCTCGATTTGCTGAATTGCTCGCTATATCCCATGGGCAGTTTAAAGATACCGGCATGGCATTTTTAACCGGTATGATGTCGCTAATGGATGCTATTTTAGATGAGAGTATGGAAAGCGTCATGAAAAAGCTTCCACTTTCTAATGATATAAAAGCAGCGCTATTAAACGATGAAGGCTTGCTAGCAAAATATTTAAACTTAGTTAAATACTACGAGCAAGCAAACTGGTCAGATGCAAACGAACTAACGAAAGAGCTAAACCTAGGAGAAAAAGTTCCCGATGCCTATCATGAAGCGCTAGCTTGGGTTAATGAACAAATGCAGTTAGTAGTGAACGAAAAATAAATATATAAACAGCAAATAAAAACGCCAGCATTTAGCTGGCGTTTTTGTGAGTGGCTTTTCAATTATAAACTTTCTAAAAAGTCTTCATCAAAATCAGCTGGCTCTTCTTTTATAGGTGGGTTGCCATCGTACAGCTCATAAATTTGACGCTGGAAGTAAATATCTTTTACAAATAAGTACGGATCAAGTGAATCATTTAATAACCCTTCTTGTGGGATTAATGATGCACGCGCCTCAACTGCTTTTAAAACAAACACTAGAATAGTTTGTGGAGTCGTTAGCGCAACTTCAGGCAATACAAAGTTGTCGACTACATCACCGGTCAGGTTACGTGCTGTTGTAGGACCCATGCCAGGTAGCATTAAATAAGCGCCA
Organism: Pseudoalteromonas sp. 78C3; assembly: GCF_002836695.1. NCBI lineage: Bacteria > Pseudomonadati > Pseudomonadota > Gammaproteobacteria > Alteromonadales > Pseudoalteromonadaceae > Pseudoalteromonas > Pseudoalteromonas sp. 78C3. Next base: position 41,574 of record NZ_PJAV01000128.1, on the reverse strand, counting down.
TCACCCACGCCCCATACACCTAACGTTTGTCCAAAGTCTTCATCTACAATTTCAAGACCAAGTGAACTGGCAACATCAAAAATACCAAAAATACCAACCGTAGAGTTAACTAAAAAACGCGCTAAGCTCACACTTGCATTACCCGGCTTACCTTGCAAACCCGCATTAATCATATCGACAGGTGCTGTAATATTACCTGTGAAATTAACAATACCATTTCTTACCGGTACAGGCGTTACTTCAACATAACCTACAGCAACTGGGCGCAATAAATAAGCATCCAGTACATCCATATTAAAGTCGTATAACGGACGATTAATACTTTGCAGCGGATCTCTGTCATCTACTTTGCTTTGTGGTACTTGAGCACACCCGGCTAGTATCAATAAACATAAAAAAGTAAAACTGTGTTTTAACATCTAACGTCCTTAAGGTATTAATGTATCAATTTGAAGTTGGTAGTCACTTACACTTTCACGCTTTAACGACTCTGAATGACCTTCTAGCTCACCAGAACTTGGCATAACCGAGTCATCTATAGAAATACGCGCCGAAATAATAATATTTTCTGCACTAGATAAGTTAAGCCCTGCAACCATTGCACTACTATCACTCAACTCAACTGTAATTGGAAATGAATAATTAGCGAGTTTAACAGCAGCTAATGGCATTGGCGAACCACTTGCTGCTTTTGCAAATATAAACAAGATACCGTCTTTTGGCTGTTTATCTATAAGCTCTTTTGCAATGTCGACTGTAACTGCAATAGCACCTGTTGTAGTAGTAACTGGCATAACAGAGCCTTCCGTTTGCATTTGCTTCTCTATATCAGCGATACGCTCAGAGATCATGCTATAACGAGAATCATTTTTTTCCATACTCGCAAGTAAAACTTCAAATGCAGCTTTGGCTTGAGGCCAATCTTTACGCTCATAAGCAATGAGTGCTAATAAGGAAATTGCATCTAAATTGGTAGGCTCAACTTTTAGTACTTTTGAGAGCATACCTGCCGCACGAGTCATATTAGCTTCGCTGCCTTCTAGTAATAAAACTTGGCTATAACTAATAAGTACCTGCATATTATCAGGATTCATACGAAGTGCTTTATCAAATGACTGCTGCGCCATGTCAAATTCATTAAGCGACATAGCAACTCGTCCAAGTAGCATCCAAGCGACTTCGTCATCACCTGAGCGGCTAAGCTTTGTACGAAGTGCCAATGCAAAAGCCTGCAGCTCATTTTGGCTAAGCGGCTCACCTTTTTGCATTACAGCACGCTCGCCGTAATCAGCTAAATTATCCATTGCATCATGCCAAGCCGAAATTTGCTGCTGGCTACCCGTTAAACCATAAAAAACACCTGTTAGAGCAAGAACAAATGCGCCACCAGTTAAAGCAAAAATACGATTATTACCTTTGCTGTTTAGTGATTTTTCTGGTGATAACTCATTCAATAAACGGCGTTTTAATTCAATAATTGATTCTGCATGATTTACGGTATCAATACGCTGATTATCTAAATCGGTTTGTAAATCAACTAAACGCTGCTCATAAATGCTAATTAGCTCAGCATTGGCGTTATGAGTAATTGTTTGAACGCGCTCTTTTTTTAAAAAAGGCAACATCACAAACCCAAGAGCAACCAGTGTGAGTAAAGCAAAACACGCCCACATTAAAATCATTTAACTTTGCTCCTGACGTTTATTTTGTTCAATTAGCTTCGTTAACAGCATTTCGTCGTCACTGCTCCACGTTTGTTTTACTGATGCTTTTCGCTGGCGAATAACAATAAAACCAAAGCCGACTATGACAATTAATACAGGTAATACCCAAAGTACTAAAGTCGCTGGTGTAACTGGTGGGTCGTAATGAACAAAATAGCCAAAGCGGTCAATCATGTAATCAATCACTTCGTCTTTGCTCTTACCTTCTTTAACCAATACGAGCACTTTATCGCGCAAGTCTTTAGCAACAACAGCGTCAGAATCCGCAATGTTTTGATTTTGACACTTAGGACATCGCAGCTCTTTAGTTAGCTCTTCAAACAATATTGCTTGTTTGTTGTTATCAAATTGATAGCGATCTTGCTCTGCAAACGCACTGATGCTTACAAAAAGGCTAAGCGTAAGTAGTAACCATTTCATTATTTAAGCTCCTGCATAATTGGCGCAAATTTGGCTCGCCATACTCGCGGGTTTATATCGCCCGTGTGATGCAACAAAATAGTGCCGTTTTTATCGACTAAAAATGTTTCAGGCGCACCCGAAACACCTAAATCCAACGACAAAGTACGATGTAAATCCAAGATATTAAATTGATATGGGTCACCCGCACGTTGTAGCATATCGCTCACTTCACTGCGAAGTGATTGCATATCAAAAGGGCCATCAAAGTCAGCGTCGTAACCTTGTACGTAATAAAGCCCAATAATTTTAACGCCTTGCTCACGTAACTTAGTTAAATAACCAAGTTCAACTAAACATGTTGGGCACCAAGTACCCCATACATTTAGTAAGTAAACTTCGCCTTTTAAAGACTCGTTAGTCCACGGCTTATTGTCTTGCATTAAATCAGGTAGATTAAATGCTGGCATTTCTTGACCTAACCGACCCGTTTGAATTTCACGAGGATTAGCAAAAAGGCCTTGGTATAAAAATACACACACAAAAGCAAATACTAAAAGCGGCGCAATAGCTAAAATTTTACGGTTCATAAAACATTCTCCGATGCAGCTCTACGCGCTGTTTTAGCTGATGTACGGTAGCGTTTATCAAATAAAATCATAAATCCAGCTAGGGAAATAAGCACACCACCAATCCACATCCAACGAACAAACGGTTTATGATAAATGCGAAGTGACCATGCACCTTGGCTCAACTGCTCACCTAACGCTAAGTATAAATCACGTGTAAAGCCTGCATCTATTGCCGCCTCGGTCATAAACTGCATACCAATATCATACTTACGCTTTTCGGCGTGTAAGCGTGTTACTAGCTCATTGTTTTTAAGCACCGATACAACACCAGCATGACCACTGTAGTTCGGCCCGCGAATAGTTTTAACACCATCAAAGCGGTATTCATACTCGTTAAGCTGAACTGTGTCGCCTTGTTTCATCGATACGTCACGCTCAACTGAATATGCTGATGTAAGCGTTACACCTGCAATAACAAACGAAATACCAATATGCCCAAGCACCATAGCCCAGTAACTTACACCTAAGCGTTTTAAACCTTCTTTTAAGGTGCCGTGTACAGCAGATTTAGTATAAATGTCGATCCCAGTTGATATTGCAATCCAAACCGCAAGCGTAGTGGCTAGTAGCGTAAGTGGTTTTACTAAATCGTAACTTGAAAACAACCAAGCACAGGTAATCACTACACTGGCTAATACGCCCATTAATATTTTGTTTTGTAAGAAAGCCCATTTATTTTGCTTCCAGCGTAAAAATGGCCCTATCCCCATCAAAATAGCAAACGGCACTAAAATTATTGCAAACATCTTATTAAAAAACGGTTCGCCAATAGAAATACTGCCCAAGCCCATTTCTTTATGAACCATAGGTAATAACGTACCCAGCAATACGATTAATGTAGCAACTACTAAAAATATATTATTGAGCCATAACGCCACTTCGCGTGATACAAACTTGTATCGACCTTCACTATGTACTTGCGATACACGCAGTGCATATAACGCTAAGCCACCACCTACAACGATGCCTAAAAAGGCGAGTATAAATAAGCCTCTATCAGGGTCTGTTGCAAAAGCATGTACCGATACAATAATACCCGAGCGCACAATAAATGTGCCTAATAAGCTCAATGAAAATGCTGCTATAGCAAGTAATACGGTCCACGATTTAAACACACCGCGTTTTTCAGTTACGCTTAACGAGTGCAGTAATGCAGTTGCAACAAGCCATGGCATTAATGATGCGTTTTCTACTGGATCCCAAAACCACCAGCCACCCCAGCCAAGTTCTGAGTATGCCCACCAGCTACCAATTGTAATACCTAGTGTTAAAAAGCCCCACGCAGTCATTGTCCAAGGACGTGACCATTTAGCCCACGTGTTATCAAGCTTGCCAGTTAATAGCGCAGCAATAGCAAAAGAGAAAGCAACTGATAGCCCTACATAACCCATGTAGAGTAATGGCGGGTGAATAATCATGCCCGGATCTTGAAGCAACGGATTTAAATCACGCCCTTCTACCGGGAAATAAGGAAGTAGGCGCTCAAACGGGCTTGAAAGTAGTAAGGTGTACATCATAAAACCTACACCTAAAAAACCAAGTACGCCCAATACTCGGGCACGTAGCACCCAAGGGAGTGATTTAGAACGCGCAGCAACAACGGCAGTCCAACCAGCTTGCATTACTAACCACAGTAAAATAGCGCCTTCATGGCCGCCCCATGTGGAGGTGATTTTGTAATACCAAGGCAGTGTGCTACTTGAATGATATGCCACATACGATACGGTAAAATCATCCGTTACACTGGCGTAAATAAGTGCTGCAAAAGAGATTAAAACAAAAGCGAATTGCCCAATTGCTAAAGAGGGAGCTGCACGCATTAATCGAAGATTACCGGTATGCGCGCCCCAAAGAGGAAAAATACACAGTAAAACGCTTAGCACCATGGCAAGCGTTAAAGAAAAATAACCAATTTCTGGGATCATAGCTAATTACCACTATCTAAGTTGTATTTTGGTTTTTCGTGCTTAATACCTTTAACTGCCTCTGCAACTTCTGCTGGCATATATTCTTCGTCATGCTTTGCAAGCACTTCAAATGCTTCAATAACATTAGGTTCGATTAATACGCCCTGCGCTACAATGCCTTGCCCCTCACGAAACAAGTCTGGCAATATGCCTTGATAACGCACGGTCACTAATGGACCTGTATCAATTAGCTTAAAGCTTACTTGTAAGCTCTGTTCATTACGCTCAACCGTGCCTGGCACAACCATGCCACCAATACGTAGCTTTTGGCCAATGAATGGTTTTTCTTTATTAGGCCCTTTGCCATCAATAAGTTCGCTTGGCGTATAAAAAAGATTAATATTTTCTTGAAGTGCATAAAGCACTAAACCAATTGATCCACCAATACCAAACAGTACGGCAATAATTACCAATAGGCGCTTTTTACGTCTTGGATTCATGAGGCTTGTTCCTGTTTAGTTTTTTTAATTCGCGCTTCACGTATTATTTGTTGCTCAACTGAAGCCATAATACGTTTGGTATCTCTTAAAGAGTTCACTAAAATACCGAGTAAAATAAGAGCGCATGTACCAAAAGAAAGCCAGATATAAAACCCATAGCCTCCCATTGCAATAAAATCAGAAAAAGAGTCAAACTGCATAATTACCCCTTATTTAACAACAAACGCACCCACGGTCGGTGCTTTTCGCGTTGTAAAATTTCATTTTTAAGACGAATTAAAGTCACTGTTCCTACAAAAGCAGCAAAGGCTAAAATATTAACCATAAGTGGCCAAAACATACTTGGGTCTATTGCTTTAGTGTCTAGTTTTGTAATGCTTGCGCCTTGGTGTAGCGTATTCCACCACTCAACTGAGTAATGAATAATAGGTAAATTGATTACGCCCACAATCGCTAAAATGGAAGCCGCACGCCCTGCTGACTTCTTATCTTCAAATGCATGGTAAAGCGAAAGCACGCCAAGATATAAAAATAATAAAATAAGTTCAGACGTTAAACGCGCATCCCATACCCACCAAGCACCCCACATAGGTTTACCCCATGCAGCGCCAGTAATAAGCGCTATAGCTGTAATACAAGCACCAACAGGCGCTATAGCAATAACGGCAAGTTCGGCATTTCGTAGTTGCCATACAAGTGCAACAACAGCTGCAATAGCCATTGATGAGTAAGCCCCCATAGACAAAATGGCAGAAGGAACATGAATAAAAATGATACGGTAGCTGTCTTTTTGTTGGTAATCGGCAGGTGCAAAACCAAGCCCCCATACCCATCCAACAATCATACTAACTACAGTAACTACGGCAAAATAAGGCAGTAACGTATTGCATAACTGGTATGCACGCTCTGCTTTAGCATAGGGATGTAACCACTTCCACATTAACTTACACTCACTTTTAAAGCTGACGATATGGCAATTGGTGCGCTAATAATAGCAATAAGTAACATTGCACCAAGGATGGCAAGCTGCCCGCTATAATCCAGCGACATAGAGCTGGTATCGATAGCCGACGTTGCAAAAATCAAAACAGGAATATACAAAGGCAATACGAGTAAACTCATCAAAATACCCCCTTTTTGTAATCCCACAGTAAGCCCTGCGCCTATTGCGCCAATAAAGCTCAATAGTGGAGTGCCTAATAATAATGTTAAAACAGTCGCTGTTAACGCCGTACTTTCTAGGTTTAACAACAATGCAAATAGCGGCGTCATTAATACAAGCGGTAAACCTGTTACCACCCAGTGAGCAGCCACTTTAGCAAGTACGGTTAACGATAACGGGTAAGACGATGCAATTAACTGCTCCAATGAGCCATCATTAAAATCATCTCTAAACAGTTTATCCAAGCCCAGCATGGTAGAAAGTAATGCGGCAACCCAAATAATTCCCGGTGCCATTCTCGCTAGTAAACCAGGCTCAGGCCCGATTGCTAACGGAAATAATGAAATTACAATTAAGAAGAACAAAATAGGATTTACAATTTCAGCGCGCTGGCGAAACGCAAGTTTTACATCTTTGGTAAATACCGCACTAAATAGCAACCAATAAGAATGTTGACGAGTCATTAGTGACGATACTCCAGTGTAACCGTTTGCAAGTTACTAAAATGGGTCGTTAAGTCTTGGTGAGTCGTTAATAAAATAGCACCACCGCTTTGTAAGTGTTCAGTAAATCGCTGCTGCAAAAAAGCAACACCGCTTTTATCAAGCGCGGTAAATGGCTCATCAAGTACCCATAATTTAGAATCACTTAACCAAAGCCTAACCAAAGCTACACGTCTTTGTTGTCCAGCAGATAACATTCTAACCGGTACATCTTCAAGTCCAACAAGGCCAAGTTGCGCTAAAATGGGATACAAGTCAGGCTGATTTATGTAGCCATTAATTTGTAACCAATGACGAACATTTTCAACTGCACTAAGCTGAGTATTTACACCTGTTTTGTGGCCTATAAAGAGTAGCTCTCTGGCATACTCTTCGTAATACTTAGATATAGGCTGTTCTTGAAATAAAACAGCCCCTTCATCAGGCACAGAAAAGCCTGCGATAATACGCAATAGCGATGTTTTACCAGCCCCATTAGGACCCGCTAATTGCATGATTTGACCGCTATTAAGGCTAAAATTAAGATCCGCAAACAAACAACGATCTTGCTTGATGCAGGTGACGGACTTAATGTGTAACAAGATGACGATTCTCTCTGCCAAAAATTAGGCGTTAGTCTACCATAATGATAGGGTAATACGAATATTGCTTTAAAATCGATTCACTTAAAATAGAGAAAACTTGATTTAAAATAATGAATACGCCAACGCAAATAACATTATCTAATTCATTGGTTATCAATCAATCGACAAACCCTCAAACCAATGAGTTATCGCAATTACCTAATGAGGTACTTGCGGCTAAAAACATTCAATTTTCGAAAGACTCGATTACGCTTGATGTATTTATTGATAAACATTGGCAAACATTAAGACTTGGCACTACAAGCGCACCTCAAAATTTACAAAAGATAGCCAGTGCTAACATACAACTTAGTCCCGATGGCAAACAGCTCAACATCACGCCAAACACTACAACCCTTACTTTAAATCAACCAGTACAATTACAGCGTTTATTAAATTATGTAAGCACGGGCACTGAGGTACAAAGCAAACCAATGGATTTACAGGTGGTTATGTCCCCTACCCCAAAATTAGTAATTGATAAACTTAACGCCAGTATTGCCATAAATAAAGACGTAGCGCAGTTACTTTTAACTGAGCAGCCTTTAAAAGTAGTTGTTAGTACGACTAACAAAGGCGCACAGCTTAATGTTATTAATCGCTTTGCAGATACAATTCATACGCAACCACTTAGCCAAACTAAACTTACTAAATTACTCGTGGCCTTATTACCTAGTGCGCAACTTCAAGCAACACCTAAACTAGCTATTTTGACTCATCCTCAAAAGTCAGGTTCGTTTACAACGCCTATTACTAATCAACAAGTTAGTGAGCTACCCAACACCCCCATTAAGGTAAATTTAATAAATCAGGCTGATAAATTACTTATTAAAACCGATACTAATAATATAAAAGTAACTCTTAATAACTCATTTTCTAAACCGTTTAACGAGTTACTTTTAGCTCAAAAAAGCAGTGTCCCTGAAATACATTTTTCTGCGTCCACTATTAAAGCAAGCCCACTGCTTACACCTGATAGCCCAATAAAGTCGTGGCTACAAAATAGCTTTAGTGATTTAAAAACGCGAATTAATGATGCAGTTAAATATTTTGAAAGTAAGCCCTTTGCAGCAGCAAATAAATCTGAGTTAATGCCGCCGTCTGGATCATCTGCGATACAAAGGCCGAGCTTAGTTATGCAATTAACAGTATCACCGTTAAATAGAGTTAACATTACCCAAAATGTAAGTACTGCGTTAAATAGTAATACGAGCAATACTTTACCAGAGCACTTTTCAAGACTTCCGCCACTTGTACAATTAACTCAGCAAATAAAAGGAAGTGTTAGTGTTTGGCAATCATCTACAAATATAACAACAGCTAACACGCCAACGCCAACGCCAACGCTAAATAATATTACTCAAAATGGAGTGGCGAGCGCTAAGCCAAGTAATTTAAACGCGAGTCAATTGAGTGCTCTGAATATTAGTACTAACAGTAAAGTTGATACGTTAATTAAGCCTACAAGTGAAATTGTTACTAAAGGGCAAACAACGTCTTCAGTGCAACCAGTAATAAACGGCAACAATCAAAACAGTGCAAACTCAGCCTCGATTAAAAACATGCTCCCATTAGCAGAGCCGTTATCTAATATTGCCTCTCGTAGTCAAATGCTACAACCAATAGAAGCAAAGCTATTAAGCACATTATTAAAGCTTCCTTATGCCATAATCCCTACGGATAGAGTAGCTGGTAACAAACAGCTTTTAAGTAGTCAAATTACTGACATTACAAATAGAGCAACAAAAGACACGCCCGATTTAACTCGCTTAATTAACCAAGCATTTAATCGCATGGTCTCAAGTAATAATGTTAACCCTGCGACCATACAGCGTGAAGTATTAGCCACCTTACAACCATCTCAATTAACGGGTGACATACTACAAAGTAGCTTCACTAAAGGACTTGAACAAGTTGCAGTGAGTATTTTAGCAGCCCCTATAATTAGCCAATCAGTAACACCGATAAGCTTTAATAACCAAACTGGCTTAGATGCACTTTTACAAGTACTCATACCTACTTTTAAAACAGGAAACGCGGGAGCAAAAATACTTGAGCAACTGCAGCAAGTTCAAGTTCAAGCATTGGCTAGCGAAATTGTACAAGTTAAAAACACATTTACCCAAGTAAGTGTTTCAACACCAAATCAGCAACCTGACACAAACCCGCTTGCACAATTTTTATTACCAATGAAATTGCCGCCTGAGGCCGCCCAAACAGAAATAACATTGGGGCAATATAAAAAGCCAAGCGCAGATAAATTAGAAGATAAAAATGTATGGTTTGTCAGGTTAAACTTTGATTATGCACAGATTGGGCAGTTACAGATTACCGCTGAGTTAATGGATAAAGCACTCGATTGCCAGCTATTAGCCTCGAGCCAAGAAGTAAGCGCAATTGCTCACCCTCACTTAGATAATTTAAGATCCAAACTAGCTAAGCACGGTTTACAAGTTGGAGAGCTCAACTTAAAGCGAGGCGATGCAAATAATCAGGCATTTTATAAATCTCATGCAATTATTAATATTAAGGTTTAGTAATGAGTGATACACCTATTAATAAGTCAGCCATTGGGCTTTTATACGAAGCTGGCAACACACCCACTGTAAGTGTAAAAGGGTTTGGTGAGTTAGCTGACGAAATAATTGCAGCGGCAAAATTAAAAGGAATTATGATCCACGAAGATGCTGCGCTTGCTAAAACGTTGTCGCATTTAAGCTTAGGGGAAGAAATCCCTAAAGAGCTTTATTATGTAATTGCAGAGCTTATTGCGTTTTCGTATGTATTAAGAGGTCAATTTCCGCCAGGCTGGCAAGACTTTCAAGGTAAGTTAAATATTAAAGCGTGAGATTATTTACACGCTTATAACTAAAAAGGCGCTAAGCGCCTTTTTGTTTATGTAGTGAAAACAGTAATTCGGCTTCTGCTCGCGGTAATTCGCATTCGCGTATCACCTCATCGAGGTCCGCACCTAACTCAACCATTTTTACTGCACGAGAGTAAATTTTAGCATCAGGGTCATCGTATTTCTGCGCAGCTTGTTGCTGTATCAAATCTTGATTTTGTTGCTCAACCTCAAGCACTCGCTTACCAATACTTAAAAGCCCTGTTCTAAGCTCTGAAATTTCACTTCGCAAAATATGAGTTTGCTCTGAGCTATCTTTAAGCTGCTGTAATACAGCATTAATTTCATTCACTTGTTTGTTTTTTAATGCAATTATTAGCGCAAGCGATATAAGACCTACCGCTAACGCTGATATAGCTATACTAAGTAACAGCATAATTTATTTGGTAAAGCTTATATATCGCTTAACTCATCCCATTCATCATCGCTGAGTAACTTGTTTAAATCGACTAAAATCAGTAGCTCATTATCACGATTACAAACGCCTTGAATAAACTTAGCACTTTCTTCAGTACCAACATTTGGTGCACTATCGATTTCAGAGCTGCGTAAATAAACGACTTCAGATACGCTGTCGGCTAAAATGCCGATAACTTGTTCTTCAGCTTCAATAATTAATATACGAGAATTATCGGTTGCATCAGCAGCTAACAAACCAAAACGTGCACGAGTATCAATAACAGTTACAACGTTACCGCGTAAGTTAATAATACCAATAACGTAAGAAGGTGCACCTGGTACAGGGGCTATCTCTGTATAACGAAGTATTTCTTGTACTTGCATTACATTTACGCCGTAGGTTTCTTCCTCTAGCTTAAACGTAACCCACTGTAAAATTTCATCATTATTATCTGCGTTTTTATTTGCTGACAGTAATTTATCTTGATTCATGCTATTACCCCGTAATGGTCATTACTACTGACGGCTATCTAAGCCTTTCTCTAATAATATATTTAAATTATCTACATCTATTAAAGCACACATTTTTTCTTTTATAACACCAGCAAGCCATGGGCGCTTACTTTTATTTGTACGCCATTTTACATCTTCTTTACTCAATGTAATGTTATTTATCAACTTTTCAGCTAATAAGCCCCACTGGCTATCACCTAAGGTAATTAAATACTGATAATCTAAAGACGCCTCTAATTTATCATCATACTTTTCTGGCATTACCCAACGAGCAGTATCAACAACATTAAGCTTTTCTTCTCTGTTGAGCATAACGCCTTTAAACCACTTTGGCTTACCAAATAAATGATTTACTTCACCTAGTTGATGTATACCGCCTAATGCTTTTAATGGCACAGCCAATGTTAAACCAGCAACTTCAAAAAATAATGCCTGAAATTCACCATCAAAATAGTCAGATTGGCTAGTGGTTATAATCTGAGGTTCTGGTTCTTCTGTAATCGTACTTATCGGCTCTATTACTTCATCGTCAATGGCTTTATTAACTTTTGCGGCTTCAAATATCGGTTCAACTATTGGCTTAATTTCAGAATTAAGTAAATCTTGATCAAATATTTTTTCTGCCGCTTTTATCTGTTCTTTTGGTTTTAAATGAATATGTTCTTGCTGCGAGTCGTGTGGCATTTGCTCAAGTAATTTTGCGACTGGCTCAAGGTTATCTACAGGCTCGTCTTCACATAACAAAGCCCCTAGGTATTGTTTCATTACTTTTTCATTAGCAAATAATTGCTTACTCATTCATTAACCTTGTTCAATTAAATATTCTAGCAGTGCTTTATATGCGTATACACCACGCGAACGAGGACAATACTCTACAGGCACTTTTTGCGCAAAGCTTGCATCTCTAAATTTAGTATCTACCGGTATCACACCTGGCCAGACTTTATCACCATATGTACTTTGCAGTGTTTTATATGCTTCTAACGATGCTTTAGTACGTTTATCATACATAGTAGGGATTATAGTATATTGATAATCTTTCGCTTGAGAGGTTTGCATTAATTCCATAGTGCGCATCATTCTATCAAGCCCTTTCAGTGCTAAAAATTCCGTTTGCACTGGCACTAAAATTCGCTCACTTGCTGCAAGCGCATTAACCATTAACACCCCTAAAACTGGGGGGCAATCTAAAATGGCATAATCGTAATGTTCACTGATTTTTGCAAGCGCTTTTTTTAGTATTAATCCCATACCTGTTTTATTACCCATGCTTCTATCAAGCGTGGCTATCGCCATTGTTGCGGGTAAAATATCTAGGTTTTCAAGTGTTGATGGGCATAAAGCTTGAAGTATCTCTTCACTTTGCATGCTCGTGCCACGCGCAAAAATATCATATACGCTGACTTCCAAATCTTCTGAGTCAATGCCAAAGTAATAAGTGAGTGATGCATGAGGGTCTGTATCAATAAGCAACACACGCTTACCCTGCAAAGCTAAAATACCAGCAAGGCTCACTGCTGTTGTTGTTTTACCAACACCACCTTTTTGATTTGCGACAGTCCAAATCTTCACATTACATCCTAATTACTGTTCATTGCGCGTTGTTATGCGAATACCACCATGAGGCAAACGAATTATTTTTATTGTATCGTCATCTGAAGGAAGCTCAATTTCAGGCTCTTCCGCTACTGGCTTAACGGCTTGTTCATCACCTTTAATGTCTTGTATTGGTGGTAAACCATACTTAGAAAGTGCAATAACAACTTTACGATTTTCTGCTCGCCCTTGTTCTGTATCGTTACTTACAAAAGGTGAATATTGACCATAACCTTCTATCGCCATTCTGGCAGAATTAATACCTAATGCTTCCAGCTCTACTAAAATAGATGTTGCTCTAGCAACCGAGAGTTCCCAATTTGAGCGAAATATTTCATTGCGAATACTTTCATCATCAGTATAGCCACGCACCCTAATATAGTTATCTACTGGAGCAATAATATCTTTAACAATTTTGACGACTTGCTTTGCCCTAGAGTGTGCAACTGAGCTACCACTTGAAAATAACATACCTGAGCTTAGCTCTATAATCAGCCAATCTTGATTAAGCTCTAAGCTGGCTTCTCCATCACGAATTTCATCAATAAGCGCTGACTGCAGCTTAGCAAGTAAGCTATCGAGTGGTTTTCCTAAATATTTTTGTTGTATGTTACTTGTATCACTTTGACCGTCGAGTAACTCTGGTCCTTGTTCTTCTTTTAAAATACTTTCACCATAAAGAACTTCTTGTTCAGGCGTCACTCTATCAGTCAATATTCCATTACCATTGACGCCCTCACCTTGCTGGGAGTGCTGGCGGGCAGATTTATCAAAAACGTGTTCAAGGGAGTCTGACAATATTTGAAATTGTTCTTCTTTGTTGATCGCTATCGCATATAGCACCACAAAAAAAGCAAACATAATGGTCATGTAATCGGCATACGATACAAGCCAACGCTCTGTATGTTGACTTTTAGGAGCAGAGTGACGCAGTCGTCGGCGTAGCATGTTATTCGTCCACTAAATTAGGACGCTCTACACGGTAGGCTTCAAGCTTTAATTCTATATTTACTGGGCTTTCGCCAACGCTTATTGCAATCACGCCTTCGGCAAGCATTTCATGGTAAAGCATTTTTTGCTCTACACGCTGTTTTAACTTATTTGCCATAGGTAAAAACAATAAATTAGCTAAACCAACACCATAAATAGTCGCGATAAATGCCGTTGCAACGCCTGCACCAAGCATTTGTGGATCGGTAATAAACGACATTGCCTGTATTAAACCAAGCACAGCACCTAAAATACCAATGGTAGGACTGTAGCCCCCCATCGCTTCATAAACACGTGCGGCTTCAAGCAAGCGATCGCGTTCTAGCAGTAAATCAATTTCAAGCGTGTCACGTAGTTTTTGCTCTGAGCAGCCATCTACAAGCAAGCTTAAACCTTTTGCTGCATATGCATCTGGGTGAGCTAGCGCTTCATTTTCAAGCGCTAAGTAACCTTCTTGACGTGCCTTATGAGACCATCGCTTAACTTGTTCTATTGCATCTTCAATATCATATTGTGGCGCAACAAAAACCCAAGAGCTCATATTTAGCATTTTTTTAAAGGTACTTGCTGATGTTTGCAACATAACAGCACCAAGCGTGCCGCCTAATACAATAATAAGGGCAGGACCATTAAATAAAGCAGAAACAACGCCGCCTTCTAAAGAGTAACCTAAACCTATTGCGCCCAGTGCTACAAATAGTCCAAATATTGAGAGTTTATCCACAACCTACCTCTCTCTTGATACGTGCTGCAACATCGCTTAATGCTAAGCTTTCACTCGAAAGCCCCGCATTAGCAATGGCTTGAGGCATTCCATAAACAACACAGCTTTTCTCATCCTGTGCCCAAATAGTTGCACCCGTTTGCTTTAACATTCTTGCACCGTCACGTCCATCAGCGCCCATGCCTGTTAAAACGATAGCAAGCACATCGCCTTGATACGTTTTTGCTGCACTGGCAAAAGTTACATCTACACTCGGTTTATAACTTATTCTCTCGCTATGATCTTCAAATACGCGCAGTGTTCTATTTGCACCACGCCCTTCTACCATCATCTGCTGTCCGCCAGGCGCTAGATAAGCCGTTCCTGGTTGTAAGCGGTCACCTTGTTGTGCTTCTTTCACTTTTATTTGGCACAGACCATTTAAGCGCGCTGCGAATGCAGGTGTAAAAGCAGCTGGCATATGCTGAATAAGTAAAATAGGGTGAGGGAAATTAGCTGGCAATTGAGTCAGTATAGTTTGTAGTGCAACAGGGCCACCTGTAGAAGTGCCAATAGCCACAAGCTGATATTGCTTTCCACTTGCTCGCATTGAGGCAACATTTGAACCTGACGATGTTGTAGGTGCTGCTCTTTTAAAGCTTCTATCGGGTTGTTTTATCGAAGGCGTTAGTGTGTTTGTTCTTTGCGAAAGTGAGCTTGTTATCGGTTTAGTTGATATTACTGGCTTAGGTGGTGTTGCAGATTTAAACGTTCGCGGTAAACGTCTTCGCCCTATATCTTTCACTTTATTTTGCAAAAGCTTTATAGCGTCTTCATTATTGCGAGCGATGTCTTCAAATTTTTTCGGTAAAAAATCCATTGCTCCAGCATCTAGCGCATCAAACGTTGCTGTTGCGCCATCACGTGTTAGTGATGAAAACATTAAGATAGGCGTTGGATTACTCGCCATTATCTCTTTAACTGCGCTAATACCATCAAGCACAGGCATTTCTACATCCATAGTGATCATATCTGGACGTAGCTGAGCTGCTTTTTCAACAGCTTCTCTGCCATTCACAGCAAAGCCTATAACTTGTATGTCGCTATCTTGTTCAAGAATTTCGCTTACTCTGCGGCGAAAAAAGCTTGAATCATCAACAACTAAAACTTTAACGGCCATTTAGCTCTCTTATTAAATTTATGCGTAGGTATATATTAAATATATACCTACTTTATTATTAGCCTGCGTAATGTTTTAACATGTTTGGAACGTCTAAAATCAGTGCAATGCCACCATCTGAAGTAATTGTAGCGCCTGCCATACCTGGGGTACCTTGTAGTAACGCATCAAGTGGTTTAATTACAACTTCTTCTTGGCCAATTAATGAGTCAACAACAAAACCAATTTGCTGCGTACCAATTTGCACAATAACTACATGGCCTTTTGCTTTTCGCTGTGAACGATCTGAGCCTTTAACTAACCAGTGCTCGAGGTAGAATAACGGTATTGCCTTTTTACGCACAATAATTGTTAATTGCCCATCAACCACATTTGTTTTCGTTAAATCTAAGTTGAATATTTCACTAACACCAGCAAGTGGTAACGCAAATGTTTGTGCGCCAACAATTACCATTAAGGTCGGTAATATGGCTAAGGTAAGTGGTACTTTTATCTCTAAAATGGTACCTACGCCTAACTCAGATTGAATACTTACAGAGCCGTTCAATTGGGTGATTTTAGTTTTCACCACATCCATTCCAACACCACGACCTGAAATATCAGATATCTCTTCTTTTGTTGAAAAGCCAGGTGCAAAAATGAGGTTGTATGCTTCAGTGTCAGAAAGTCGACTCGCTTGATCGTGGTCGAGTACGCCTTTACTAATTGCTATTTTTTTCAGTTTCTCAGCATCCATACCAGCGCCATCATCTTTAATGGTCAACAAAATATGGTCGCCTTCCTGAGACGCTGATAAAGTAACATTACCTGTTCTAGGCTTACCGGCAGCCTCACGAACAGCTGGCATTTCAATACCGTGGTCAACTGAGTTTCGAACTAAATGCACAAGCGGATCGGCTAGTGCTTCCACTAAGTTTTTATCTAAATCGGTTTCTTCACCTACAAGTTGTAAGTCAATGTCTTTGTTTAAGCTGCGTGCTAAATCGCGTACTACGCGAGGGAAACGACCAAATACCTTTTTAATTGGTTGCATTCGCGTTTGCATAACCGCGCCTTGAATATCAGCAGTCACTACATCTAAGTTAGAGATTGCTTTACCCATTGCTTCACTGTCTGAGTTAGTCGCTAAACTAACCAAACGATTTCGCACAAGTACTAACTCACCAACCATATTCATAATTTGGTCAAGTCGTTTTGTATCTACGCGAACTGTCGTCTCTGCTGCTGGTGGCGCTGATTTTTTAGGCGTTGCTGGCGCTGCTTTAGCAACCGGTTTTTCTACCGGTTTAGAAGCGGGTGCTTTTACAGGTTCTGGTTTTTTTACAGGCACACTCGCTTTTGCAGCTGGTTTAGCTGGGATATTGGGCTGTTTCACAGCTGGAGTGCTTTCTATTGATTTAGGTGCAGTGCCTTTACCATGAAGTTCATCAAGAAGCGCTTCAAATTCATCATCACTAATTTCATCATCTGATGAATTAGCAGTATTTGACGCTGGTTTAGCTGGTTCTACAGGTGCTTTAACTGCACTACTTTGCTCAGGTGCTTTACTCGCAACCTCACCAAAACTGCCAACTCCATGTAACTCGTCTAATAAGCTGTCAAATTCATCATCAGTAATATCACCATTAAAATCACTACTACTTGCTACTGGCTTTTCAACTGCAGGACCTTGTCCTTTACCGTGTAGTTCATCAAGTAAGTTTTCAAATTCATCTTCAGTGATTTCGTTTATTTCAGCATCACTAACCGAAGGAGTTCCGCTAAACATTTCATCAAATGCAAATGGATCTTCCTCATCAGCTATTGGCGTATCAACTACTTCATCAAGAGGTTGTTCAACGTCAGTTTCTGAAGCGACTCCGTTAAGCTCGGCTTCTGTTGGAGGTAGGCCCAAAATGTGGAGGGTTTGAAGTAACTCAGGATCTGCTGGTTCTGGCTTATCCCTATTTTGGATAGTCGCGAACATTTCATTAATGGTGTCGAGCGCTTGTAAAATAACATCCATTAACTCTGAATTGACCGTTCGCACGCCTTGACGTAGTAAATCAAATACGTTTTCAGCGCCGTGGCAAGCATCAACAAGTTCTGTCATAGCTAAAAAGCCTGCACCACCTTTTACAGTGTGAAAGCCTCTAAATATGGCATTTAGTAACTCGGTATCTTCTGGATTATTTTCCAGTTCAACTAACTGTTCAGATAAAAGCTCTAGGATTTCTCCTGCCTCTACAAGAAAGTCTTGTAAAATATCTTCATCGACTTCAAACATGCAGTTACTCTCCTCTTAGAAGCCCAAACTTGATAAAAGATCATCGACTTCATCTTGATCAGACACAACATCATTACGCGATTCTTTATCAATAATAGGGCCTTCAGGACCTGCTAAAGTTTGTGTGGCAACTGGTTCTTTTATTTTTTGTTGTTCTACTTTATTCGCTGTGTTGTCACTGTCATCTTGTTCAGCAAACGCTGTTAAAAGATGAAGTAAGCTTTCTTCTACTTCTCTAACAAGTTCTATAACACGGCGAATAACTTGACCTGTTAAGTCTTGATAGTCTTGAGCCATTAGTACATTTGTCATTAAGCTTTGAAGCTCATCCGTTTTATGATGAGAGTTATTCATAAACTTATCGATACTATGGCAAAGTTGTTTAAACTCACCAAGCTCAATCTCCCGGCTCATTAAACGATCCCATGTCGGTTTGATATGAGATATTTCATCTGCAAGTTGCTGAGCTATAGGTAAACTAGCCTCAACAGCATCCATTGTTTTATTAGCCGCATTTTCTGTCATTTCTATAACATAATTAAGCCGCTTTTTAGCATCTGGAATCGCATCTGTCGTTATGTTAGTTAAGCGAGTATCAAGCTCAAAGCTTTTAAGTGCTTCGTGCAGTTGACGAGTCAACTTCCCAACTTCAGCAAATAATTTAGACTGCTCTTGCGAAGCTGTCTCTAAAATCAACTGATTAGCTTTATCTTGCTCATCGTTTTCTAAATAAATGACGAGTTGACGAGCTTGTTCTAACGTTATTTGAGGCGCAGCTGGTGCTGACATAAGCCTCTCCCCCATCATTAGCCTAAGCGTTCAAATACTTTTTCTAATTTAGTTTTTAATGTTCCAGCCGTAAATGGCTTAACAATATAACCATTAACGCCAGCTTGTGCTGCAGCTATTATTTGTTCTTTTTTAGCCTCTGCCGTTACCATCAGTACAGGGATATGTTTTAACTTATCATCTGCACGAATTGCTCTTAAAAGGTCAATACCTTGCATTCCCGGCATATTCCAATCTGTAACCACAAAATCAAACACTTGATTTTGTAACATAGGCAAAGCTGTAGACCCGTCATCAGCTTCTTGAACGTTAGTGAAACCTAAGTCACGTAATAGGTTTTTTATAATTCGTCTCATCGTTGAAAAATCATCAACTACAAGAATTTTCATGTTTTTATCCAAAACATCCCCCAGTGAGGTATTAACCTTAGTTTACTTACTACTAGTTTATCCAGTCATTGATTTTAGCTTTAAGCTTAATCATCGCCTGACCATGTATCTGACTTACACGCGATTCGCTTACATCGAGTATATGTCCTATTTCTTTTAAATTCATTTCATCGTTATAGTATAAAGAAAGTACCATCGCATCACGCTCTGGTAATGACTTTATTGCATTTAGCAAAGACTCATTAAACCGATCATTTTTAACATTATTAAAAGGTTTGTCTAGCGCTAAATCTTGGCCTACGGGAGTAATAACATCCTCATCTACACCAAGGTCTTCTATGCCTAATACTTTACTGGTATTAACATCATTTAAAATATGATGGTACTCATTGAGTGAAATTTCAAGTTTTTCAGCAACTTCTGTATCTGTTGGTTCGCGATTCAGACTGCTTTCGAGCCCAGTAATTGCCTCTGCAACTTGTCGGCTTTTACGGTGTACTGAACGAGGAGCCCAATCACCACGGCGCATTTCATCAAGCATAGCCCCGCGAATACGAATACCGGCAAAGGTTTCAAAGCTTGCGCCTTTTGTTGCATCAAAGTTTTTTGAAGCTTCTATTAAACCTATCATTCCTGATTGAATTAAATCATCAAGCTGAACGCTAGGTGGTAATCGAGCAATTAGATGACATGCCACTTTTTTGACAAGTGATGCATGTTTCTCAACAATCACATTTAAGTTTTGTGTTGATTGATATCCCATAGCTCTATTCACCAATGTTGTCATAATTAGCCGTTTACTAGTTTCTCAATGAAAAACTCTAAATGCCCAGATGGTTGATTTGGTATTGGCCATTTAACTGCTTTTGTCGCCAGCGCTTTAAACGCGAGAGCGGCTGGCGAACTTGGAAAGAGCTCAACAATCACCTTTTGGCGACGTGTTGCTTTGCGCATATTTTCGTCATAAGGAACCGTTGCTACTAGCTCCATTGAAACATC
The DNA here is from genome assembly GCF_002836695.1 of Pseudoalteromonas sp. 78C3. NCBI lineage: Bacteria > Pseudomonadati > Pseudomonadota > Gammaproteobacteria > Alteromonadales > Pseudoalteromonadaceae > Pseudoalteromonas > Pseudoalteromonas sp. 78C3. The sequence continues at coordinate 21,395 of NZ_PJAV01000128.1, read as the reverse complement.
TAAAAAGCGATCGGTAACTTTAGATAGTTTTGCAAATAATTCAGTGCCTTCACGCATACTGCGGACCATATTGGCAACAATTTTGAACTTATAAACACCGTGCTCGCGGCTTAATACTTTAATAAGTGCGTAAGCATCGGTTATTGATGTTGGTTCATCGCACACTACAACCATTACATCTTGTGCTGCTCGTGAGAAGCTTAGCACCATGTCTGAAATACCAGCGGCTGTATCTACAATTAAAATATCAAATTCGGTATTCAATTCGCTAAATGCACGAATTAGCCCGGCATGCTCAGATGGCGATAGTTCAACCATACTTTGCGAGCCCGATGTAGCGGGTACAATTTTAATACCAGCAGGGCCTTCAACTAAAATCTCGTCAAGCTCACATTCACCTGACAAAACGTGTGATAAATTGCGCTCTACACGTAAACCAAGCATCACATCACAGTTTGCTAAACCTAAGTCAGCATCCAGCACTAATACTCTATTACCTTGTTGCCCTAGTGCAATAGCGGTATTTAGAGAAACATTTGTTTTCCCTACCCCACCTTTACCACCGGTTACAGCGATAACTTTTACGCCGTTGTTATTGTTTTGACTCATTTTGCGCAGGCCGCTTGCTTGATCTAATACTGTGTTAATCATACATCCCTACTGTACTTGGCGCCACTGCTTGGTGCCTTGAATGTTGTGCTTTTGTTCTTTTTAAATATAATTGCTCAGCCTTTTTCACTAGTTTCTCAGCATTTGCAACACGAATATCTTCTGGCACTCGTTGACCGTTAGTAAGATACCCTATTGGGAGGCGATTTTGAATCGCAATACTAATAATCTCACCCAAACTTAATGATTCATCTAACTTAGTGAAAATACAACCACTTAACTGTACTTTTTTAAAGTGACGTACTGTTTCTTGTAATACATTAATTTGTGCCGTCGCGCTTAGTACTAAGTAGCTGCGAATATCCACACGTTGGTTACGCATTAACGTGTTTAACTGCTCAGTCAAACGTAAATCTCGCTGACTCATACCTGCTGTATCAATTAATACTAGACGTTTATTTCGTAAATGATATAAAACTTCAGCTAATTCATTAGCATCTTTAACTTGCTTTACACCACAACCAATAATACGGCCGTAAGTAGCAAGCTGTTCATAAGCACCAATTCTGTATGTATCAGTGGTTATTAAGGCCACTTTATCAGCGCCATATTTTTGTGCACCTAACGCTGCAAGCTTAGCAACTGTTGTTGTTTTACCAACACCTGTTGGACCCACTAACGCATATACACCACCTTGGCGAAGTATTTCATTATTGGTTGTTTGCATTTGATCTTCGACCATCGTTAACAACGCTTTCCAGCCTTGCTTACGAGATACATCATCAGGTACAAAACATGCCATTTGTTGCGCTACTTCTTTATCAATACCCATACCGACTAAGCGGTCAACCATGCAAGCGCGTGTTGGATCGCGACGCGCCATATCTTGCTGCATTAAGCCTGATACTTGATGCTCAAGTAATTGACGAATTGCGTTCATTTCTTCACGCATTGTTGTCATTTCTTCGCTTTCATTATTGGGTGTTTGTTGGCGAGCAGTTACTGGACTATCTAAATCATCAAAGTCGCTGTCTAAATCATCAAAACCTAAGCTATCCGCTTGAGTTTGTGGACGAACTGGCGCTGCATTTTCAGGAGCAAACATATTTTTAGTACGCTGTTCCATAGCTGGTTCTTGATAGTTATCGGTAGTATCAATACCTGATTGTGAAAACATTGATGCAAGTTCAGGGGAGCGAGGACGCGGTGATTGGCGCTCTAATAAAGCCTGTAGGCTGTCAGCCACTTTTGCTTGCGGCTCTGGTTTGGCACGCTGAGGCTCTGGTTTTACAAAATTATGCATGCTTTGCTGTGGTGCTTGAGCGCGCGGTTCTGCAGTACGTTGTGGTTGCGCTGCTACTTTAGGGGCTGCTTTGTCATAATCAACTGCCGCTACAATTTCTACACCGTTAGCCAGCTTCTTATTTGACATAATAACCGCATCAACACCTAACTCATCTTTAACTTCTTTAAGTGCTGTGCGCATATCTTTAGCAAAAAAACGTTTAATTTTCATGATTCAACCCCTGTTAAAATCTTATTGTTGGCCTACAGAGCTAACAATCTTGATCTGTCTTTCGTCTGGTACCTCTTGATAAGACATCACTCTCAATCCTGGAATGGTGTACTTAACAAAACGAGATAACACAGTGCGTAACATTCCTGACGTTAGCAATATAGAAGGTTCACCGGCCATTTCTTGATTTTGATGCGCTTGTGTCAATGACACTTGAAGTCGCTCTGCAAGTCCAGGCTCAATACCGGCACCTTCATCGCCTGCATTTTGTAATGACTGATGCAACATCTGTTCCAACTCAGGTGCCAAGGTTATGACAGGGATTTCTGATGACATACCAACCGCATCTTGAACAATTAACCTACGCAGAGAAATACGCACTGCAGCCGTTAATACATCAGGGTCTTGGCTACGCGGGCCATACTCAACAAGGGTTTGAACAATTGAGCGCATATCGCGAATAGCTACACCTTCATTCAATAAATTTTGCAGTACTTTTACAATTGCAGTTAATGGCAACACATCTGGTACTAGCCCTTCTACTAAGCGAGGGTGGCTTTTAGCGAGCATATCAAGCAGGTTTTGGACTTCTTCATGCCCTAGTAGCAACGCCGCGCTGTTAGTTAATAACTGGCTAATATGAGTGGCAACTACCGTGGCTGAATCTACAACGGTATAACCTAGTGATTGCGCTTCATCTTTTTGATCTGGCTTGATCCATACTGCATCAAGGCCAAACGCAGGATCTTTAGTTTCAACCCCTTTAATTGGGCCAAATACTTGCCCTGGGTTAATCGCTAGCTCGTCACCATGTTTAAGTTCGCTTTCACCGGTTGAAACACCCATTAGCGTTATTCTGTAAGCATTAGGGTCAAGCTCTAAATTATCGCGAATATGAACAGGTGGTACTAAAAAACCAAGTTCTTGAGAAAGCTTTTTACGTACACCTTTAATACGATTAAGTAGCTCACCACCTTGAGATTGATCTACCAAAGGAATTAATCTATAGCCTACTTCTAAGCCAATTACGTCAACCTGTTGAACATCATCCCAACCAAGTTCTTTTTGCTCTTGTTTATTGGCAATACCTGTTGCAGCACTTCCGCCACTGGCGGCTTCTTCGGCCTCTGCTGCAGCGGCTTTTAACTTAGTTTGCTGTGTGTAGTAAGCTAAATAACCCAGTAACGCACCTAAACTTAAAAAAGCAAAATGCGGCATACCAGGCACTAACCCCATGATGATCAAAATACCTGAAGCAATAAAGAGTGATTTTTCGTTACCTAGTTGTTTCTTAAATTGGTCACCCATATTGAGCGACTCATTTTGACGTGTTACAACAATCGCGGTACCAATTGAAAGCAGTAAAGAAGGGAGTTGAGCAACTAAGCCATCGCCAATGGTAAGTAATGTATATACTTCCATTGCGTTGCCAAAACTCAAATTATGCTGAATCATACCGACAAATAAACCACCAACAATATTTATGATTAATATAACAATACCTGCAATGGCATCGCCTTTTACAAATTTACTCGCACCATCCATTGAGCCGTAAAAATCGGCTTCGCGAGTTACTTCCTCGCGGCGGTCACGCGCTTGCTCTGCGCTGATAAAGCCTGCGTTTAAATCGGCGTCAATTGCCATTTGTTTACCCGGCATTGCATCAAGGGTGAAACGTGCAGATACCTCAGATATACGCCCAGCACCTTTAGTAATTACCACAAAGTTAATAATGATCAGGATTAAAAATACGACCAAACCAACAGCGTAGTTACCACCAATAACAACTGAGCCAAACGCTTCAATTACCTTGCCGGCAGAATCACCACCATTATGACCTTCAAGTAATACAACTCGAGTGCTGGCAACATTAAGCGCTAAGCGCATAATCGTAGCGATTAGTAATACAGAGGGGAATATACCAAACTCAACCGGCTTCATCGTGTAAACAGTCACGAGTAAAACCACTAATGCGAGGGCAATATTAAACGAGAAAAGGATATCGAGTAAAAATGGCGGTAACGGTAAAATCACCATTCCCAAGGCAGCAAGCACAAGCAAAGGAGTACCTACCCCTTTGGCATAGTCTTTTTTGTCTCTGTTAAGTTGTTGTAATACCGCTTTAAAACTCATAATTCTACAATTTCAAAAAATTGACACTACGTAGAATTTGCAATAACTATTCCAAGTTACTAAGTTAACTGTTTAATACTTGTAGGCATCGGGGATTGGGAGCTTGTTATTGAGCTTAGTTGGACGTTTACCACGCCCTTTATTAAAGCGCTTAAGCTGAAATACATACGCTAAAACTTGCGCTACAGCAGTAAATAGCTGATCGGGTATTTGCTCTCCTACTTCAGCCGTATGGTAAAGCGCTCGGGTCAACATGGGGGATTCTAAAATAGGTACTTCGTTCCCTATTGCTACTTTTCTAATTTGCATCGCCATTTCATCAATACCCTTAGCAAGCACTATTGGCGCACCTGCGCGCTCTGTATCGTATTTTAATGCTACAGAGTAGTGAGTTGGGTTGGTAACAATAACATCAGCGTCAGGGACATCTTGCATCATACGGTTTTGCGACATTTGCCTTTGTGTTTGCCTAATACGCGCTTTTATTTGTGGGTCACCTTCAGAGTTTTTATACTCATCTTTAATCTCTTGCATGGTCATTTTAAGTTGTTTGTTATGGTTATAACTTTGAAATGGCGCATCAATAGCGGCAATAATAATTAAAGTGCACGAAAGGCCTAAAAACATCCACCCTAAAATCTCTAAGGCATGGATAATATTACCTGGTGCACTTTCTAAACTTAAATGTAGTATTTCATCAAAATAAGTATTAATTAAAAATATAGCAAAACTTGCAACCAAACCAAATTTTAAAAGTGACTTTACAAGCTCAATAGCCGCTTGCGGGCCAAACATACGTTTAAAGCCTTTCATTGGCGACATTTTACTTGCTTTAGGTGCAGCGGCTTCCCAGCTAAAATTAAAACCACCTAGTAACGTATTACCAATAAATGCAGCCAAAACTATAATTAATACAAACATAGCCATAGGAAACATTAAAGCGTCTGCAACCTCTCCCCATACGGCAAACATTTTAGTGGTATCAAAGGCTTCGTTGCGGTTTAAGCTAAGGGTTCGGCCCATTACATTGTATAAACCTTTGCCAATTTCTGGCCCATACATCAAAAGCGATATAGCCGAAAAAATAAGTACAAACATAGTACCTAGCTCTTTTGAGCGCGCTATTTGGCCTTTCTTTTTAGATTCTTCAAGCTTTTTGGATGTGGGTTCTTCTGTTTTTTCTTGTCCTGAGTCTTCAGACATGACTTTCTCCTAAGGTGAGCAACCAACTAAAGTACACATTAGCTCAACCATTTTTAACCATTGAAACTCAAACTGAGAAACAAAGTTACCTAGTGTCGCCCAAATAATAATAAGTCCCGCTACCAAGGTAAACGGAAAACCAATAGAGAAAATATTTAATTGCGGTGCTGCACGCGTCATAATACCAAACGACATATTAATAACGAGCATAGCGGTAAGCGGTGCAAGTGAGAGTACAAGTGCTGTAGTAAACATCCAGCCGCCCCAGGTCACTATGTCCCAGTAATGATCTACAGACCACCATGTGCCATCAATGGGTAGCACTTGAAAACTATGCACTACCATTTGAATCATCATTAAATGCCCGTTAAAAGCAAAAAATAACAAGGTGGCCAAAATAAGGAAAAACTGGCCAACCGCTGGGACGCTTGCGCCATTAGAAGGATCAATAACCGAAGCAAAACCTAAACCGGTTTGCATCGCGAGTATTTGCCCTGCTAACACAAAAGTATTTAATAAAAGTATAGATGCAAAACCAATAGCAACACCAATCAGCATTTGTTGAATAACGACTAAAATCATCTCAAACGAAAATAAATTAGTGAATGTAGCTGGGGGCAAAACAGGAACTACAACAAAAGTTACAACAACCGATAAACCCATTTTTATACGTGTAGGAACATTTTTAGCCCCCAAACCAGCCATAATCATAATCATTGAGCTAATGCGTACCAGCGGCAACAAAAAATCGCTCAACCATTGAATAACGACAGCAAAGGGGTATTCCACGCTTAACCTGCAATTTCAGGAATAAGTAATACTAGGCGAGTAAAAAAGTCCATTAGCTCTTGAGTAAGCCAATGCCCACCCACAATAAGCGCACTAATGGTAATTAATAAACGAGGTAAAAAGCTCAATGTTTGTTCATTGATAGACGTTGCAGCCTGAAACACGGCAACAACTAAACCAATAATTAAGCCTGGGACTACAATTGCAGACACCAGCTTAATAACTAAAAAAAGAGCGTCACTTAGGATATCAACAAAAATTTCCGGTTCCATGTTGTACTCCTATTGTTGGGTCATGTTAATGCTTTGCATACTAAGTCCCTAAACCAAAGCTTTTGGCTAAGGTACCCATCACTAAGCTCCAGCCGTCTACAAGTACAAATAACATAATTTTAAACGGTAAGGACACAATCATGGGTGAAAGCATCATCATACCCATCGCCATTAATACCGAGGCGACCACTAAATCAACAATTAAAAATGGGATAAAAAACATAAACCCTATAATAAATGCGGTTTGCAATTCGCTGGTTACAAAGGCGGGTATAAGCACTATTAACGGTGTATCTTGTGGCGAATCTAGCTGATCGTAACCGGCAATTTTAGCAAACGTTTCTAAATCTTTTAAACGCACTTGTGAAAGCATAAATGCTTTCATTGGCTCTTTAGCCAGCTCTAAAGCTTGTACTGAAGTAACCTGCTCATTTAAGTAAGGTTCTATAGCTCGCTCGTTTACCTGCTGATAAATAGGCGACATTATAAAAATACTTAGAAAAAGCGACATCCCTAATAACACTTGGTTTGACGGTGTTTGCTGCAAACCAATTGCTTGGCGCAAAATGGCGAGTACAACAATTATTCGTGTAAAGGAGGTCATCATAATTATGGCAGCCGGTATAAAACTCAGCGCCGTCATAATTGCTAAAACTTGTAACGTTACTGAGTAATCCTGTGTGCCATCAGCGTTTGTTGTAATAGTAAGCGCATCAATTCCTTCTGCGCTTACACTTGGTACAAACACCATGGCAAAAATAATAAGCAGCCACTTTGTCATAGGTTTAATTCTTTTTATTTTGGTTTGATTGCGGGTTTAAAAGTTTACCAAATCGTTTAGCGAGTTCAGGTAGTTCTTTTTCACTTAATGGGGTTTCTAACTTGTGTAAGTAATTAATACTGTGGGGAGTTACACCAAGTAAATGCTGAGCATTATCTATCTCAACAACCATTAAACGCTCGCGAGAACCCAAAGGTAGACTTCTGACTACTTTAAATTCATCGCTGTTTGCTAAATTTGGATTAAGCTTTTTAACAAAAAATGCCAGCACAATAATTAGTACTAGCACCATAGCAAGCGACAGCACCATAGAGAGTATATCTCCAGTGGGTGTTGCCACATCTGCTTTTGAAAAAACGGAACTCGTTAAAGCAACTAATAAGCTCATCGTAGTTTTTTGATCCGCTCTACTTGGCTTATCACGTCAGTTAAGCGAATACCAAACTTGTCGTTTACTACAACTACTTCACCATGGGCTATCAAAGTACCATTAACTAGCACGTCTAGCGGCTCGCCCGCAACACGGTCAAGCTCAACAACAGAGCCTTGGTTAAGTTGCAATAAGTTACGAATATTAATTTTAGAGCGTCCTACTTCCATTGAAATAGTAACGGGGATATCTAAAATAGTGTCGAGTTTTCGTTTTTCATCGCCACTCATTTCGTGTTTTGAATCACTTAACTCATCAAGCTCTGCAACATGTGCTTCGCTACTATCATCTGGAGCTTCGGCTTCTGCTAATGCTGCTGCCCATTCATCCATTGTGTCTTGATCATCGCTCATACTTTTAACCTTTTAATCAATTACCAGTCTAAGTCTACACCGTCAGAGAGGTGTAAATCATCTTCTAGTTCTGCTAATTCTGCATCTGAGTCAATTTTCTTGCCGCCTTTGGTAAATACATGCAGCTCAGATTTAACTGAATCAGGTCGTTTAATTTTTTCACTAATTTGAAGTGCAACATTATCGCGAGAGCGACCCATTTTAGCTCTAAATGTAGGGAGTTCTTCAACAAACACGGTTATATGCTCAGGCATTTCAACCGGAATAATATCACCGGCTTTGAGTTCCATAATCTGCCTTAAGGTTAAATCAACTTCAAGTAACTGAGTCGACATATCAACCTCTACATCCATTATTTCGTCTCGAAGTGCTTTGCTCCAACGTAAATCGGTATCTTCAGTATCAGACTGAACACCCGCATCTAACAGCTCTCGAATTGGCTCAAGCATAGAGTAAGGTAAAGCAATATGAAAATCGCCACCGCCACCATCAAGCTCAATATGGAAAGAACTAATAACCACAACTTCAGTTGGGCTTACAATATTAGCCATAGCTGGGTTTACTTCAGAATCGAGGTATTCAAACGATACATCCATAACCGGTGCCCATGCTTCTTTATAATCTTCAAAGATGATCTTAAGGAGCATTTGTACAATTCGGCGCTCTGTTGGCGTAAATTCTCGGCCTTCTATTTTTGCATGATAACGCCCGTCACCACCAAAAAAGTTATCTACCAAAATAAACACAAGTCGTGCTTCCATGGTAATCAGGCCAGTGCCTTTTAAAGGTCTAAAACGGACCATATTTAAGCTGGTTGGAACAAATAAAGTATGAATATACTCGCCAAACTTAATCATTTGCACGCCGTTTATAGACACCTCTGCGGTGCGGCGCATCATGTTAAATAGGCTAATTCGCATATGACGAGCAAAGCGTTCATTAACAATTTCCAGCGTCGGCATACGACCACGCACGATCCGATCTTGCGAAGAAAAATCGTACTGAAGCGTACCTCCTCCGCCATCTTCACCTTCGTGTATATCTTCCTCTTCAACGTCATCAACGCCATGTAATAGCGCATCAATTTCGTCTTGGGATAATAAATCGCTCACGCTAACCCCTTATTGCATCACAAAGCCGGTAAACAATACCCGCTCAATTACTTTGCTGCCTTCAACATCCATTAAGGCTTTTTGTACCTTTTCAAGTGCAGAAAAACGAAGTGTTTCTTTACCAGAGCTCGTACTTAACTCATCAGCAGTTGTAGTAGAAAACACGCTTAGTAGCGTACCTTCTATTAATGGAATGTGTTTTTTAGCTGTTTCTTCATTTACTTCGCCACGTACCAGTAACTGTACTTTAATTTGCACAATTCTGTCGCGACTTGAACCGGGCACGTTAAATACAAATGGGCGTGGCATTGACACATATAAAGCACTGCCTATTTCAGCTGAATCACCAACTGCAGCAGAAGGTGCATCTGCTGACATCGCAGTCTCTTCATCTAAGGTTTCAACTGGCGCATCCGAACCCGACATAAAAAAGTAACCTGCAGCACCGCCTACAATAAGTAGTACAGCTACTATGATTATTATTAGTTTCTTTTTACTTTTACCGGTTTCTTCAATTTCTAAACTTGTTTCTTCAGCCATCATGATTCCTTTAATCGCAAAGGTACTTGCTTGTTTTAGTTATTATAATAGCAGCACTTAGGCATAGTAATCTATTGATGATGAAGTTTGTTGTCGAGAACTTTGTGCAGTGTTATTTGCTTGCTCGTCGTTTTCATCATTAACTGACTTATTATTAGCCAAATTACCTTGAGGTCCACTCTCACTCTGCTCGGCAGTTTCACCACCTGATTGCCCATAAGAAATAGTACTTTCACCAAGCTCTAATCCTTGTTGCGCTAACATTTCACGTAAGCGCGGCATTGATTGTTCAAGTGCTTCTTTGGCTTGCTGGTTTTGTACTACAAAGTTTATATGTGCTTGTTCTGCATCGCTGCGAATACGTATTTGCATACTGCCCATTTCGGGAGGATCTAGGCGAATTTCTGCTTCTTTATTATTAATGCTCAGCATTGAGCTAACGCGCTCTTGCAGTAATTTAGCTGCATCACTTTTAACAATATTAATTGCCTGCATTACACCAGGATCAATACTTACTTGCTTAACTTGCGATGTACTTTGTAATTGTTGAGTTTGTATTATTTGGGTATCAAGTAAGCTCTGCTCGTAACTTAATGAGTCGTATTGGCTTAATGTGCTCACTTGCTGAGTATTTAGAGCTGCTGTAATTTGCGTAAATACTTGTGCTACGCGTGCAGGAGTTTGTTCAGCAGTTATTTTTTTAAGGCCATCTTTTTGTAATTCTTCAAGTGATTTTAATAAATCATCACCCTTAGTTGAGGTTGTTACGGCTTTATTTAAATCAGCCCCTTCGTTTGTCGATGTCTTTAAGCTTAACTTTTGTGGATTATATACTGTATTAGGAGTCTCTGACGCTACAAACGTTTTTGAGTCTGTCTTAGCGGTATCGGCAAGTCCTATTTCAATTGAAGCTTTTAATTCATTAACTGTTTGCTTAAGCACTGCTAATTGCTCGCCTTTAGGCTGCTCTGTTTTAATATAAGCGTTTAATTGCGTTAATAAGCTTTGTTTTTCAGTTGTATTAAGTGAATTGATTTCTGCGCTAAAAGAGTGTTTTGTTACCGTGCTCTGCGTTTTTTCGTTATCAGTAATAAATTGCGCAAGCATTTGCTTAAGATTTGAAGTGCTACTAGTTGCGTTACTTGTTGAATCAGTATTTTCTAATACCTTAACTTGCGCGTTAAGTTGTGAGCGCTGCTCAGGCGTTAAACTAGCAATAACATCATTAGCTTTAATTAAGCTCTCATCTTTAGTCATTAACGTATCTATTGCTGCATTATTATCAGCTTCAGTTGCGGCTAAAGAAGACTGAGTAACGCCCGCTTTGTCGGTGGGTGTTGGCAAAACTATATTATTTTCATCAGCAGACTTATTTTGTCCCAGTTGCTCTTTAGAAATCATTGTTGATGCAAATTCAGGTTTTTCTAATATAGGGCCAATGCTGTCATCGGGCTTCTTATTTATAGAATTTAATGGCCCTTCAATAGCTTCAGCAACACCACTTTTACGATGTTTACCTTCATTTAATGGTAACGAATTCAAAGGTGGTGAGCTAAAGTTATCGCTTTTTGAATCAGTTAATTTAGCCGTTTTAGAGTCTACATTAGTGGCAATTGGATTTTGCACTACACTCGCTGTATTCGCTTCTTTAGCCGATACTTCATCACTTGTATTGGTGGATGCAATTATTGGTGTGCTTTGTAATTCTGTATTCTCTACTAGTGTAGCTTCTAGCTCTGCATTTTCTGATTCTAAACTGTTAGTTGCATCGAACGGCTTATTGACCGAAGTGCTCATTGCTTGTGCTGAATTAATTTGATCAAGCATCTCAACAGACACAAAAGTAACTTCGTCAGTTATTACTTCATCTAGCTTTACGCTCAGATTTTCATTTTCTTCTGGCTGTTTATGCTTAGGTATGGCAATCGAGTTTTCGGCATCGGGATTTTTATTGCCTTTAAGCAAAGGCTCCATAGAGTTATGCGCTTCGTTTAGCTGACTTAAAAATTCATCGCCTAAATTTTCTCCGCCATTAGCTAAGCTATTGTCTTTAAAAGCTAACAGTGAATCTTTTTCAGAAGAAACTAAAAACGAAATGTTATTCATCGCCATAAATCACCTAATACCATTACGGCAATATGCCACCGCATACCGCCAAAAGTTGAATCCCACTAAGTAACAAAGCAATTAACGTGCCTGAATTACAAAGCTTTACGACGTTGAAAAAACTGATTAGCTGAAAATTCATCTAACATTTTTTGCTCATTTTTAGCCATTAACGCATTTGCTTTAAGTTTTTGATTTTCGATTAGTTTGGCAACTGCTTTAGCTTTAATTTGCTGCTTAAGCCATAGAGTTTTACGTTGAGTAACAACTTGCTTAGCGGTATTTACGGTACTTGCTTGTTGGCGAATTGCCTCTTCAATTTTAGCTATAAAAGCATGGTACTGACCAAACCCTGCACTAGATAAACCCGACTTACCTTTTAGGTGTAACTGCTGAGAGTATTCAAGTCTAAAATTGTTTAAACCTTGTAGCTTTTGTTGATTCGATTGCAAGTTTTGATTAGCTTGTAAGTAACTCATGCGCAAATTTTCTTCTTTATCATTTTCAATTTTGAGCAATAAATCGAGCTTGTTTTTAGCCATTATGCTTGTCCTAGTAACTGAGCAAGACCTTGCAGACCATCATCGTAACTAATGACATCTCGCATACCTTGTTGTAAAAATGCATTCACTCTTGGCATCATATTTATAGCTTGGTCGAGCATTTGATCGGTCCCTTTTTGATAAGCGCCTAAAGTAATCATGTCTTTGTTTTGTTGATACATTGAATACACTTGTTTAAGCACTCGGGCTTGTTGCATATGCGGCTCAGAAACAACTTGAGGCATAACACGCGAAATCGACTTTTCAATATCTATAGCAGGATAGTGCCCACTGTCAGCTAAATCACGCGATAGTACAATGTGGCCATCTAATATAGCTCGCGCTGCATCAGCAATAGGGTCTTGCATATCATCGCCTTCACTCAACACCGTAAAAAAGCCAGTAATTGAACCTTGCCCTTCACCGCCATTACCAGCACGCTCCACCAGCGCAGGTAATTTAGCAAACACCGAAGGCGGATAACCCTTTGTAGCGGGCGGCTCGCCAACAGCAAGTGCAATTTCACGTTGTGCCATTGCATAACGCGTTACCGAATCGAGTAACAATAATACGTTTAAACCCTGATCTCTAAAATACTCTGCAATAGTTACGGCGCTCTCACAGCCTTTTAAACGCATAAGTGGTGATGAATCAGCAGGCGCTGCGACAACAACTGAACGTTTGCGCCCTTCTACACCGAGTATTTCTTCAATAAATTCTTTTACTTCGCGCCCACGCTCCCCCACCAAACCAACAACAATTACATCGGCTTCGCTACCTCGGGTCATCATACCGAGAAGTACTGATTTACCCACACCAGAGCCTGCAAACAAGCCCATACGCTGGCCTTGCCCTACTGTGATAACCGAGTTAATAGCACGCACACCTACATCCATAGGCTTAGTGATTGGTCTTCTTGAAAGCGGGTTTATAGTATTTTGCGCAAACTTTAAATGATGCTCAGCATTAATTTTACCTAAGCCATCTAGCGGTCGCCCTAAACCATCCACCACGCGGCCTAATAAACTCATCCCTACAGGTAAACCTAAATTATTTACTTGAGGAATAACACGCGCACCAGGTAATACACCAGAGATGTGGTCGTTAGGCATTAAGTACAAAGTTTGATCGTTAAAACCGACTATTTCGGCGTCTACAAAGCCGTTCATAGTTTCTATTTTACATTGGCTACCAACGGGTGCACGTAAACCTCTAGCCTCAAGGGTAAGGCCAACAACACGCGTTAAAATACCTGCCACAGCAGGCGCCGGGGTTTTAATATGTTGTTGATATTGAGATAAGCGTTCGCTTAAAGGTGCACGTTGAGTTGACATAACACGCCAATAAAATAGTTAGATACCACTATTATGCAAAAAACTATCCAACGTTTCTTTGACACGTGTTTTAAGGGTCATGTCGAGTGACGATTGCGCTGTTTTAACTTCACAGCCACCGCGCTCAAGAGTGGGCTCTGCCATTAATTGCCAGTTATTATCAATAATGGTTTGTTCGCCGTAGCTCTCTTTTATGAGTTCTAAGTCTTCGGGGTTTAAATGGATTCGTACTTTTTCTTGCTCCGCATTAAGTGAATCAATACTTTGCTTTAAAGTATGTAAAATCACTTCAGGCGATGTTTTTACTTCTTGATAAATAACAGCTTCCGCCAACATGCTAGCAAGTTGCACTAATTGCTTTTCAGCTTGTTCGTCCACTTTATCTAGCGGTGCAGTTAGCCCCTCTAAAATGGCTTTTAAACTTGTTAACTGCTCTTCAATTAATGGTTTTACATCTTCAAGGCCTTGTGTTTTACCCTGCTCTAAGCCTTCTTTGTAACCTGCTTCTTTACCTTCGCCAACGCCTTTTTCAAAACCGTCTATGTAGCCTTGCTCATGACCTTGTTTAAGGCCTTCTTCGTACGCGTCTTGTCTAATGCGTTCAAGCTCAACCATGGTAAGCGCAGGGAGTTCTGGTTCTTGTGGCTCATCAATAGGCATTTCTTCGGCTAATTCTTTTTTGTACAGCTCACTAAGCGGTGTGCCGTAAGCCGTAGAGCGATTGCCAAAGCTGCTCTCATCTGGTGCTACATCTGGAATAGCCCAGTTTTTTAATAATTCATCGGCTTCATCAGCCCGAAGTGTGCGTCCTTTGAGTTTGCTCATGGTTTACAGGAACTCCTCGCCACCGCCGCCGCCCAGCTGAATTTCACCTGAGTCAGATAAACGACGCGCTGTTGATAAAATTTCTTTTTGCGCCGCCTCTACTTCGCTTATACGTACCGGTGCCATAGCTTCTAAATCATCAGCAAGCATTTCAGCTGCACGCTTAGACATATTGCCCAGTATTTTGTCTTTAAGCGCATCGTCGGTGCCCTTAATTGCTTTCATTAATACGTCTTGTTGTACTTCTCGTAGGATTGCTTGAATACCACGGTCTTCAACATCCATTAAGTTTTCAAATACAAACATAAGATCTTGAATTTGCTGCGACATCTCTTCGTCATGTTCACGAATCGAGTCCATTAATTGCCCTTCTACATTGGTATCTAGGTAATTCATAATATCTGCAGCAGCTTTTAAGCCACCCATTTTAGCGGCTTGTGCACCTGCTTGGCCGGCAAATTGTTTTTCCATGATTTCGTTTAGCTCTTGCAGTGCTGCTGGCTGAACTTCTTCAAGGTTTGCAATACGCATGGTTAAATCTAAGCGCACTTTTTCAGGGAACTGAGCAATAATCTCAGCTGACTGCTCTGGCTCTAAATACGATAATACAATGGTTTGAATTTGTGGATGCTCATTACGAATAATGTTTGCTACCTGCTTAGAGTCCATCCATTTTAATGAATCCAATCCTTTAGCGCCTGAGCCCATAACAATTTGGTCAATAAGGCTAGCGGCTTTGTCTTCACCAAGGGCTGCTGTAAGCGCTTTTTTAATAAAGTCTTCTGACTGAAAACCAATGGTACTAAAGCTTTGAATTTGTTCTATAAACAAGTTGTGTACAGCGCTAATCTTAGCTTGAGATAAATCCTGTAGCCCAGCCATTGCCATACCCACTTTTTGCACCTGTTTAGGTTCTAAGTGTTTAAGGATTTGCGCGGCATCTTCTTCTGATAAACTCAAAAGTAATATAGCGGCTTTATCTACCCCATCTAGCTTATCAACATCAAAGGCTGGCGGGAGTTGTTTTTGTTCTTGATCAGTCATCTTCTGTTAACCACGCTTTGACTACTTGTGATGATAGTTCTGGTTCGTTAGCTACAAGGGCACGAATTGCTTTAAGTAAATCTTCGTCGCCATGTAAATCCGGTAACTGCAGTGTACCATCACTTGAGAAACCAACCGAAGCAGAATCAAAGTCTTTATTTAGCATATCAAGCGTGTTGTCGCCAATATCTACGCCTGAACTTAATGCATCTTCGTCGTATTCTTCTAGTGTATCGTCTGGGTAAATTAAGCGTTTAAGCATTGGTTTTACTACTGCCATTATCAATACAATGATAACTAAGGCGCCTAATACAAGGCGGGCTATTTTCATAAACCAGTCTTGTTCCCACAGTGGCACTTCTATTGCTAAATTTGTTTCTTCACGTACAAACGGCACTGTTACGACTTCAAGTGCATCACCACGTTGCATATCAAAACCTACACCACCTTGTAGTAAGCGACGAATATTTGACAATGCCTCTACCGAGCGTGGAGTCATGGTTGTTTCACCGTTTTCTCCCACTTTAGCAATGTAGTCAACAGCAACTGATACGCTTATCCTACGTATTACACCACTTTGCTGGCGCTTATGAGAAATTGTAGTGTCGAGTTCATAATTACGTGTGGCTTCTTTGTGGCTGCGTGTTGGTGACGTAGCTGTGCCTGCACCACCTTGCCCCGCAACCTCAGGAATGTTCGAATTTAACGGTGGCTGATTTGTAAGCGCACCTGGAATACCAACAGCTAGGCCGCCAATGTTATTTTCTTCAAATGTGGTTTCGCTTCTAACCGCTGGTAGGTCTGGGTTATAACGCTTTTGAGTTTCCTCAATCGAGCTAAAGTCCATACTCAAATCAACTTGAGCTGTATAGTTTGCAAGCCCAACAACCGGTATTAAAATACTGTCTATTTTTTCAAGATACTCTTGTTCGCGCTTACGTTCTAAATCGTATTCTTTACGAGAGCGTGCTGCTAATGAGCTTTGCGAACCTGAATTTAGTAATCGACCATTTTGATCGGTAACAGTAACTCGCATAGGCTCTAAACCCTGTACTGCTGAAGCAATCATATCAACAACAGAATCTACTTCTTCACGGTCAAGTGAGCGGCCACGCTTAAGCGTTAATACAACAGTTGCTGATGGTTTTTTCTCTCTGCGGGCAAATACGTTTTCTTTAGGAATGGCTAACAATACTTTAGCGCGAGTAATGTTGTTAAGTTCTTCAATGGTGCGTGCTAACTGCTGTTCTCGACCATGTTTTAGGCGTTCGCGCTCTAAGCGTTGGCTTACACCAAAGCCCATATCTTGCATAATTATGTCAGAGCCCGACGCTGGCCCTTGCTCTAACCCTTCGCGGGTCATTAGTAGCTTAATGTTTTGGTATTCGCTTTCATCAACCGATACAACGTTGCCATCTAGTTGATATTCAATTTGTTGCGCATCTAAAAAGTCGAGCGTTTGAATAAGCTCTTCAGTTTGCATTTTGCCTAACGGGCGCATATCTGGCTGACGAGCCCAAATAATAATAAAAATCGCGATAGCTAAACAAATAGCCAATGCTATAACCAATGTTACTTGGCGCAATACATCAACACCATTTAAAGCACTTAAGTAGCCTGACTTTTGTTCTTGTTGATCATCACCACCACTTTGGTCAATACCGCCACCAGCAAGTGCTAGGTCTGTAGATTGGTTAGATTGCGCCACAATAATTCTCCACTACCTAATTAAACAGGCATGTTCATGATTTCTTTATAAGCTTCAACAAGTTTATTACGAACCTGTACTGTAGCCTCAAAAGCAACTGACGATTTTTGAGAAGCAATCATCGCTTCAGCAAGCGATACACTTCGATCACCCATCTCAACTGCTGTTACTTTTTGCGCGGCATCTTGTTGTAATCCGTGCACTGAATTTAGTGCATCACTTAGCATGTCGCCAAACTGGGAAGTAGAAGTAGGTTGAACTTGAGTCGGCAATTTATTTATTTGATTATTACGGCCGGCTTCTAAAGCCATTGATTGCATTTCTTGAAATACAGCACTGTTTTGAATTTTCATAATTTATCTCTGACACGCAGTGAACTCTTACAAGTAATAAAGCACAAAGCATGCCAAATAATTAATCATTAAAATACAATAGGTTAACTTTAGTTTGTGTTAGTCAGAGTTTTGACGACCCTAAGCTTGCACTGCAAACTTAGGGTTTATAGGAGGTTATGCAGGAAGTGAAATACCTAAATCGCGCATTTGCGCTAGTTTATAACGTAGAGTGCGCGGGCTTATGCCCAATGTTTCGGCAACGTCTTTACGCTTACCTTGGCAACGTGCAAGGGTTTCTAAAATAATGCGATGCTCTTTGTCTTTAAGCTCATCTTTATAGCTACCGGTATCTGCCGCAAGTAAACCTTGTTTAGGCTCATCCTCGGCATGCAATTTTTCATCATAATATGCGGAGCTTAGCGTGCTTTTATCAACGCCTTTATCTGCGTGAGCTAATTCTGTTGGCGATACTGTTTGCGCTGGTGCCAATGAAGGCTCCATAACAAAATTATTAGATACTAAGTTTTCGATAAAAATAGCATGCTCGTTTATTGTATCGCCACTTCGCAGTATAAGTGCACGCTGTATAACGTTATCAAGCTCGCGCACATTACCAGGCCACGCGTGAGCCAGTAACTTTTGCTCGGCAGCTTTATCTAAATACGCCATAGGCTCTTTGCTTTTACTTATATGGCGCTCAATTAAATGCTTAGCCAATACAATAATATCGCCAGGGCGTTGGCACAATGGTCGCCACATAAGTGGAAAAACATTAAGCCTGTAATATAAATCTTCTCTAAACTGATTTTCAGACACGGCTTCTTTTAAATCACGATTACTGGTTGCCAAAATACGTACATCGAGCTGAATTGTTTTACGACCCCCTAAACGCTCAACTTCACGCTCTTGCAGTACGCGTAACAGCTTAGCTTGTAGCCCTAAGTCCATCTCAGTAATTTCATCAAGTAAAATAGTGCCGCCCTGTGCTTGCTCAAACTTACCCGGACATGCTTGAATCGCGCCTGTAAAAGCCCCTTTTTCGTAACCAAATAAAGTGGCTTCGAGCATGTTTTCAGGAATAGCCGCGCAGTTAATCGCTACAAAAGGCTCATTACAACGACTCGACTTATCATGAATATAACGAGCGAGTACTTCCTTACCTGAACCACTTGGGCCAAGTACCATTACACTTGCATCAGAGCGTGCTACTTTACTCGCAAGCTCCAATAATTGAATACTAGTTGGGTCGGCAACAATAGGTCCGTCGGTTTCTTTTGCTTTTTCAGGCAAATAACGGCTCACCATATTTAACAGCACTTCAGGTGCAAATGGTTTAGCCATGTAGTCAATTGCACCTAGGCGCATGGCTTCTACCGCATCGTCAATTGTGGCGTACGCCGTCATCATCAATACAGGTAAATCAGGGTGGTTTAATTTAATACTGCGTAGTAAATCAAGTCCACTCATTGCGCCCATTTGCACGTCGCTTACAACAAGCGAAAATTGATCTTTTTTAAGCAGTAACATTGCTTGCTCAGCACTGTTGGCTGCAACACATTCAATACCCGACATTTCAAGGGTATCTATTAAGGCTTCACGAAGCCCTGCGTCATCTTCGACAACTAAAATAGTGTTACTCATAATGAACCCTCTAGTTTAGATGTTGCCTTAATAGGCAGTAACAAGCTAAAGCAGGCACCACCCTGCGTATTATTGGTCACATCAACACGGCCTTGGTGCGCACTAGCCACCGAACTCACTACAGCAAGCCCTAAACCTGTGCCCTGACTTTTTGTAGTAAAAAATGGTTCAAAAATTTTATCGCTTTGGCTTAAATCAACACCTGGGCCATTGTCGCTCACACTAATACGAACCATATCTAAATCTTTTAAATCTCTTTGTGCGCTAATTTTTACTTTTGCACCGCCGCCAATAACTTGAATACTATTGTGCACAAGATTTTGAATAGCACTGGCCAATGCCGTTTTATTACCGACTATTTGTATATCTGGCTCTGGTAAGCTTACATCCAGTTCACTTTCATTAAGTGCAACCATCGCATCAGCACCTGCTTTAACTTCTGTTAACAGCTGCTGCATTGAAACTTGCTCAACAACTTGCTGATCGCCACTTTTAGCAAATAACAGCATGTCGTTTACTTGAGTTTCTAAATCTTTTAAACGCGACATTAACTTTGTTTGAAAGTTATCGCGAGATGCTTCGGGTAAGCGCTTAGACCCTAAATTAGCAGCGTACAGCATAGCGGCTGAGAGCGGCGTACGTACTTGATGCGCCAGTGACGCAACCATTTTACCCAGCGCGCTTAATCGCTGCATATGTGCAACACGTTTTTGTAAACGGCGAGTTTCGGTTAAATCCGTCATTAAAATAAGTTGCCCAGGCTCTGGTGCTAAAGCGGTAATATCAAGCTTTATTAGGCGCCCGTCTTTTAAAGACACTTCGTGACCATCATCTTGATGTGGCCTAAAAGAGCGCTGAATAACATTAAACCAGCGTTCGCCTTCAAGTGGCTCGCCAAGCATATCAATCGCTATTTGATTCGCTTTTGCAATCAACCCTTTGCCATCAAGTACAACCACACCTGCTGGCATGGTATCAACCAAATGTGAAAGCCAACTTGCTTGCTTGCGCAGATCGCTTAATTCACCAATGTACTCCTCTTGAAGTAAACATGGGTTATACTGATTTGCAGAAAAAAACTGTGGTTTTAGCACGCTAGCAAGGGCCATAATCAAATCTCGAATTGATGTAGATACATGTCTAAATGCACGATTTATACCAAAATTTATTTACATACTTATCATTAAGTTACATCAATAATTTGAGCGACATAAAAATGACGCACACAAAAAGGAATAATAATGAGTGAGCAAATAAAGTGCCGTTGCCCGTGGCTCGACACCACTAAACCCGACTACGTTATTTACCATGATGAAGAATGGGGCGTCCCTCTTTATGATGATACAAAGCTGTTTGAATTTATCACTCTTGAATCAGCGCAAGCCGGCTTAAGCTGGTACACAATTTTAAAAAAGCGTAGCGGTTACAAAAAAGCATTTGCTAATTTTGATGTAGATAAAGTGGCACAATTCACACTCAATGACGTTGAGAGATTAATGCTTAATGAGGGTATTGTGCGCAATCGCTTAAAAATTGCGGCAACTGTTAACAACGCAAAGTGCTTTATAGAAATACAAAAAGAATTTGGTAGCTTTAGTAACTACCAATGGCAGTTTGTGGATAATAAGCCGATTATAAGTAATTTGAATAACGTTGAGGATTATCCTGCAATTACAGAGGCATCAACCGCATTTGCTAAAGATTTAAAAAAACGCGGCTTTAAGTTTTTAGGGCCTACAACAGTTTATGCTCACATGCAGGCCTGCGGCATGGTTAACGATCACAGTAATGAGTGTTTTAGAAAAGAAGAAATTATTAAGGCTTTAAGCGGTAAGTGATTAAAAACCATAAAAGTGATTTGTTCACAAAGAGGTTAAGAGACGCTGCGCTTTAGAGAAGTAAAGCGTAAGTTGACTATGGTTTCTCATTTACCTTCGTTTTTCACGCGAGCAGTCTAGCGTCTACAACAAAAGTAAAAACCGTGTAGGTGCGAATTTACTTCGCGCTCTTGCTAATATTTTTAAGTAAAGTGCGGTATAAAACCGCACCTACAAAACGAGGGGTTATTTATCTACTGTGTTTGGCCAATTTATAACTAAACACTGACAGCTGCTTTTAAACC
>NZ_PJAV01000127.1:0-47535 GCF_002836695.1 Pseudoalteromonas sp. 78C3 | reverse complement strand
AGCACTAGGCTCGCTTTTTAAAAATACAAAACGTACGTTATTTTAGCTTGCTATCAAGCTCTTCTATTTTAGCTTTCCAGATTGCAGGGCCTTGTGTATGCGCATTGGCGCCTTCACTGTCTACTGCAACGGTCACTGGCATATCTTCTACTTCAAATTCATAAATAGCTTCCATACCTAAATCTTCAAAAGCAACTACGCGTGCTTTTTTAATCGCTTTAGATACTAAGTAAGCTGCGCCGCCTACAGCCATCAAATAAACAGATTTATGCTCTTTAATAGACTCAACCGTTGCAGGGCCACGTTCAGCTTTACCAATCATGCCTACAATGCCTGTTTTTTCTAGCATCATATCGGTGAATTTATCCATGCGAGTAGCTGTTGTAGGGCCTGCAGGACCAACTGCTTCATCGCGTACCGCGTCTACTGGTCCAACGTAATAAATAAATTTATTATCAAAGTCTACGCCTTTTGGTAAACCTTCACCTGAATTGATCATATCTTGCAGACGTTTATGCGCTGCATCACGACCTGTTAAAATAGTGCCCGAAAGTAAAACAGTTTCACCCATTTTCCATTCTTGAACATCTTTTTTAGTCAGTGTATTTAAGTCAACACGACGTGTGCCTTCGCCCACTTCAAATGTTACTTGTGGCCAATCTTCTAGCTTAGGTGCTTTTAAATTAGCAGGGCCAGAACCGTCAAGTGTAAAATGTACATGGCGAGTTGCCGCACAGTTAGGGATCATTACTACAGGTTTTGAAGCTGCATGCGTTGGTGCTGTTTTAATTTTAACATCAACAACCGTTGTTAAACCGCCTAAGCCTTGTGCGCCAATACCTAATTTATTAGCACGGTCAAAAATTTCTAAACGCAGTTTTTCTTCAGTCGTTTCTGCGCCGCGTTCCATTAGTTCATGGATATCAACCGGATCCATTAACGACTCTTTAGCCATTACTGCCGCTTTTTCAGCCGTACCACCAATACCTATACCTAGCATGCCTGGCGGACACCAACCAGCACCCATTGTTGGTAGTGTTTTTTCTACCCATTCAGCAACATCATCTGACGGGTTTAACATAACCATTTTACTTTTGTTTTCAGAGCCGCCGCCTTTAGCCGCAACCATTACTTCTACTTTACCACCAGCCACTAAATCAATATGCACAACCGAAGGCGTATTATCTTTCGTGTTTTTACGCGTGCCAGCAGGGTCTGCAACAATAGATGCACGTAAAGGGTTATCTGGATTCAAATATGCACGACGAGTACCTTCATCAACCATTTGTTGAACGGTTAAATCTGTTTTATCCCACTTAACATCCATACCTACTTTAACAAAACAGGTAATAATACCGGTATCTTGGCAAAGTGGACGCTTGCCTTCAGCCGACATGCGTGAGTTAATTAAAATTTGTGCAATGGCGTCTTTAGCCGCTTTACTTTGTTCTTTGTTGTAAGCTTTTTCGAGAGCTTGAACAAAATCAAGTGGGTGATAGAACGAAATATATTGCAATGCATCTTCAATGCTATCAATAAAGTCTTGCTGACAAATTGTACTCATAGTGGTTCCTTAAGTTACCGTTACGCGTTGTCGCGTAATCTAAATCAAACCGGTGACGGTGGTTTGCACTGTTTTTTACAGCTTAGTGCTGCCAAAAAATTTGACTTATGATACCCTCCCAGCCCGTTTCGAGCCAGTTCTTAAAGGGGCAGTAAATGCTAAACAATAAAAAAAATTGTATTAAATTAGGCATAACACAAAACTGCATTGACGTTTTTGCGCATTTTTCACATTTGCCTTATGCAATTCTATTAGATTCTGCAAATAGTAATCATATAAACAGCCGTTTTGATATTATTGCCATTGAGCCGCAAAGTACCCTTGAAGTAAAAAATAATAAAAGCTTTTTAAATAATATGGAAAGTAGTGATAACTGCTTTGAAATTATGAATAATGAGCTTTCGCATCTTGATAAAACAAAAGCCGATTACGATTTACCCTTTAACGGCGGCTGGCTTGGCTACTTTGGCTACGACCTAGGCCGTACAATTGAAAACATCCCCACTCGTGCTATCGAAGATATTAATCTTCCCCAAATGGCTATTGGCCTTTACTTAGATGCCCTTATTTACGACAAGCAGCAACAAAGCTGGTTTTATGTATCGCAGCCAAACACCGATCGATTAGCGCTTTATGAGCAATACTTAAATACACACGCTAACTCCCAAGTTAATACGCAGTCCTTTGCCCTAAACAGCGACTGGCAATCAAATATGAGCGAAACGGAATACGCTGCAAAGTTTGCCCAAATTGAGGAGTATTTAAAAAGTGGCGATTGTTACCAAATTAATTTAGCGCAGCGCTTTAACGCTCAGTTTGAAGGCTCCCCTTGGGCAGCTTATATTAAACTGCGTGAGGCAAATAAAGCGCCGTTTTCAAGCTTTATAAATCACCCTCAAGGAGCTATTTTATCAATTTCTCCTGAGCGCTTTATATCTGTAAACAATAACGTTGTAGAAACCAAGCCTATTAAAGGAACACTGCCGAGAAAAGCAGATGCACTAGAGGATCAACAACAAGCGAAAATACTCGCAGCATCAGCTAAAGATCGCGCTGAAAATGTAATGATTGTTGATTTACTACGTAACGACTTAGGCAAAGTAGCAAAACCTGGCAGCGTTCACGTCCCTTCGCTTTTTGCTATTGAAAGCTTTCCGGCAGTGCATCATTTAGTAAGCACGGTCACCTCAGAACTTGATGAAGGTAAAACAGCGGTCGATCAGCTAAAAGCGGCTTTTCCGGGTGGCTCAATCACCGGTGCGCCAAAAATTAGAGCGATGGAAATAATTGAAGAATTAGAACCGCATCGCCGCAGCATTTATTGTGGTTCAATTGGTTATTTAAGTGCATGTGGAAATATGGATACGAGTATCACTATTCGCACATTGGTGTGCCACAAAGCGCAAATTTACTGCTGGGCAGGTGGCGGAATAGTCGCTGATTCTAAAGTCGAATTGGAATATCAAGAAACTTACGATAAAGTAAATAAAATCCTCCCTTTATTAAAACAGTAGGTCGCTTTGAATAGTGAACACATTATGGCGCGGTTTCTGTTAAGCCCTACAGCTGCGCCAAATCAGTTAAAAGACACACGTAAAAAACGCGCTAGCGCTGTTATGCTGCCAATTATTGATATAGATAACCATGCACATATTTTACTGTGTAAACGCCCTACTTATTTACACCATCACCCTGGGGAGATTTGTTTGCCCGGAGGCAAGTTTGAAGTAAGCGACATTACCCTTCGCACCACAGCACTTCGCGAACTAAAAGAAGAGCTAAATATTGCCCAAAGCAACGTTAATGTATTAGGTCACTTACCTGAGTATTCAACCTTAACGGGTTTTAGTATTAGCCCCTATGTGGGTTTACTCAAAAAAAACACCACCTGGGAAAATGACTATAATGAAGTACAAGCGAGCTTTTTGCTCTCTGTTACTGAATTAAATAACGAAGCTAACTGGCAACCCTTACCTTTTCAACGATTTGGGAAAACGGTTATTTTGCAAGGTTTTAAAACGCCGCATGGTTTACTTTGGGGTGCGACTGCAAGCATTATAAAAAACTTTACAAAACAACTCGCCTTACCAGTTTAAATCTTCGTTATTAGTAGTTACACAATCACAATTCCACGTTATCATGCTCGACCGTTCAAAGAGCAGCTTCGTGCTGATAAAACAAAGTAGAGACACACACATTATGATCAGTGCATTTGATATGTTTAGCATTGGTATTGGCCCTTCGTCATCACACACCGTTGGCCCAATGCGCGCATCACGCTTATTTGTTAATGACCTACAAGAACAACAATTATTAGCAAATGTTACCGATATTAAAGTAGAGCTTTATGGCTCTCTTGGTCAAACAGGTGTTGGCCATGGCTCGGGTAAAGCCGTAATTCTTGGTTTAGCCGGTTACGATCCTGAAACAATTGATGCCGATTTAGTCGACGACATTTTAGCGACCATTGAAAAAGATCAGGTTATTTATTTAAACAAAACACATAAAGCCAAATTCCCAAAACAAGGTGCTATTGTTTTTCATCGTCGTAAAACACTGCCTAAGCATTCTAATGCAATGGAAATTATCGCCTCAAACAACGGCGAAAAAATTTACAGCAAAGTATATTACTCTATTGGCGGTGGCTTCATTGTTACCGACGAAGAGTTTGAAAACGAAAAACAAGCAGCCCTCGATATTAGAGAAGAAAATCCAGCCCCCTTCCCATTTGGTAGCGCAAAAGAACTACTAGAGATGTGTAAAGAGTCTGGGTTTAGTGTTTCTACCTTGATGATGAAAAACGAAAAAACACTGCGCACTGAAGACGAAGTAAAAGACACATTGTTCCATATTTGGAAAGTAATGATGGCTTGTATTGACCGTGGTATGCGCACCGAAGGTATTTTACCTGGCGGCTTAAAAGTAAAACGCCGTGCGCCCAGCTTATACTTAAAACTAAATATAGAGGTCAGTAACGACCCGCTTCGTGCAATGGACTGGGTTGATTTATTTGCCCTTGCCGTAAACGAAGAAAACGCTGCAGGTGGCCGTGTAGTTACCGCACCAACTAATGGTGCTGCGGGTATTTTACCGGCTGTGCTTATGTACTATCACACATTTGTGAAAGAAGTAGACCGCGATATAGCCACGCGTTATTTATTAACCGCTGCTGCTATTGGTATTTTATATAAAAAGAATGCCTCTATATCGGGTGCCGAAGTAGGTTGCCAAGGTGAAGTCGGCGTTGCGTGCTCTATGGCTGCAGGCGCATTAACAGAAATTGTTGGTGGCAATGTTGTGCAAGTAGAAAACGCAGCAGAAATTGGTATGGAACATAATTTAGGCCTAACGTGCGACCCTGTTGGTGGCTTAGTACAAGTACCGTGTATTGAACGTAATGCAATGGGCGCTATTAAAGCAATTAACGCTTCACGTTTAGCTATACGTGGCAGTGGCGAGCAAAAGGTATCGCTTGATAAAGTGATTAAAACCATGCTTGAAACTGGTAACGATATGAAAACTAAATATAAAGAAACCGCTCGCGGTGGATTGGCTGTTAATATTATCGAATGTTAATCAGCTCGCTATAAAAAGAAAAAGCCGCCTATTTTTAAAATAGGCGGCTTTTTTATTATTCATTTAATGTAGTGACATTATTTAACGGGTAACTCTATATCTGCAAATAACTTATCTACGTCATCTTGGTTACGTAATAAGCTTGCTCGCTCTACTCGCTCTTTAGTTAAGTGCGGTGCAAAACGTTCGATAAAATCATACATATAAGTACGTAAAAAGCTGCCCTTTCTAAAACCAATTTTGGTCGTACTAGCTTCAAATAAGTGGCTTGCATCAATACACACTAAATCGGTATCGCTCACTTGATCTATCGCCATTGAAGCAACAACACCAACTCCTAAACCCAGTCGTACGTATGTTTTTATAACATCAGCATCGGTTGCGGTAAATACAATGTGTGGTTCAAGCCCGTGTGCGCTAAACGCTTTATCTAACTCTGAGCGGCCCGTAAAACCAAATACATATGTAATGAGTGGATATTGAGCAATATCAGCAACGGTTAAACTATTTGCCTTTTTAGCCAACGGATGGTCTTTAGCGACAACAATACTGCGATTCCAATGGTAGCAAGGCAGCATAACTAAATCTGAATACAAATGCAGTGCTTCTGTTGCAATAGCAAAATCGGCATCACCGCGTGCTGCAGCATCCGATATTTGCTGTGGAGTACCTTGGTGCATATGAAGCGATACCGCAGGGTATTTTTTCATAAACCCTTGAATTACGTTAGGCAAAGCATAACGAGCTTGGGTATGTGTTGTAGCAATATTTAACTTACCTTGATCAGGTAGCGTATGCTCATTAGCAACGGCTTTAATACCTTCTACTTTAGAGAGTATTTCACGAGAAATATTAATAATATCTTCGCCGGCACCGGTTACATGCGTTAAATGCTTACCACTGCGACCAAAAATTTGCACACCCAACTCATCTTCTAACATGCGTACTTGTTTAGAAATTCCTGGCTGCGAGGTAAATAAACTCTCAGCAGTCGCTGAAACATTTAATTTATGATTTTGTACTTCTACGATGTATCTGAGTTGTTGTAATTTCATGGCTGCAAATTTTAACGTTATTATTCATATTATTTATAAAGGCAATACCGCTTAAAACCAAGTGTTATTTACGTAAAATAGCACTTTAGGTCTTTAGGTGTGCAATTATCTGATTAGAGCTCAAGGCTAGCATAATAAATATGCTTCAGGTAGCGATGATTATTCAGCTTTAGTTTATAAGCCCTTAGGCTTACTGCAGTTTATAAAGAGCTCAACCTATCAATTTTTTGGTATATTTTTTAAGTTAATCGGCGCAAAGCTACCCTGTTAACGTATATTTAATGTAAGATTAAATAATTAGGTTATATATCCGAGAATTACACCATGATCGTTTCTATTATAATAGTGCTTATAGTTGCATTGATTGTGATTGCACTTTGGGTAAGTGCTGTACAACAACACAAAGAAAAACAAGAGGCAGAACGCCGTAAAGAGCTTACAAAACAAAAAGCTATAATAGAAGAAACAGAAGAGGCACTAATGAATAGTGCTAACATCCCCCTTTCTGAAAATCTAATTCGTACATTACAGCGCCGTATTTACGAAGCTTTAAATACAATGGTTACTAACTCGCAAACATCTAAAGCACTTAAAAGCCGCTTAAGTGAAGCAAAAACGCACTTATCTAATCCAGTTCAAGATAATAGCAATGAAGCTTTAACGCTACCTAGTAATGACAAACAACTTGTAGGCCTAATTCAAGGCATTAAAAAATTACGCTCAATTTTACGCTCTGAACACAGCAAAGGTCGTATTGATAGCCAAGTTTTTGTTTTAGAAGATAAACGTCTCGAAAAACTACAACTGCGTATTAATATTGAAAGCCAAATAAAACGTGGCTTATCTGCCCGCTCAGCGAGTATGGTTGGCTCAGCAAGACAGTATTTTGAAAAAGCGCAGGCAACACTCAGCGCAGTTACCTACTCTGATGAATATGTAACAACAAAACGGCTAGAAGTTGAGGGTTACTTAGAGGCAATTAGTGTTGAACTGCGAGCTTCTAATGCAAGCGCACTTAAAAAGAAAACAGAAGAAGAGCAAGACGACTTAGATATACTGTTTGCTCCTAAAAAGAAATGGTAGCGCTTTTATAAAAGCATTAAAAAAGCCTGCACAAATTAAAATTTGTGCAGGCTTTTTTGTGTTTTTTGTTAGCGATTAAGACAAAAATGCAAACTTGAAAACAAACAAGGCTGTTAATATCCAAACACTAATACTGACTTGATCTTGCTTGCCACACAAGACTTTAACCGCCGTATAAGATATAAAGCCAAGTGCAATACCGTGCGCAATCGAAAACGTTAATGGTGTCATTAGTAATACCACAGTAACAGGAATTGCATCGGTCATATCATCCCAGTTTACAAACTTTAAATTTTGCAGCATCAGAACAGCGACATATAAAATAGCACCTGCCGTAGCATAAGCCGGTACCATTTGTGCAAGCGGTGCAAAAAACATCATTAGTAAAAAGCAAATGCCTACAACTACAGCTGTTAAGCCAGTACGTCCGCCAACAGATACACCAGCAACCGATTCTATATACGATGTAGTCGTAGACGTACCTAGCATCGCACCTGCAATTGTTGCTGAGCTATCAGCACTTAATGCGCGCCCTAAACGAGGCATGTTACCTTTTTCATCAGCTAAACCTGCTTTTTGAGTTACCGCAACTAATGTACCCGAAGTATCAAAAAGATCGACAAACAAGAAAGCAAAAATAACACTCATCATTGATATATCAAAAGCGGCTGCAAAATCTAGCTGCATAAAAGTAGGCATTATTGATGGTGGCATAGCCATAACACCGTGATATTCAACAAGCCCCAAACTTAAAGCAATGCCAGTCACTAATAAGATACTAATAAGTACGCCACTTTTAAAATCGCGATATAAAAGCGCTGCAATTACAAAAAAGCTTAATATAGCCAATAACGGTCCTGGAGAAGTAATGTCGCCCAACTGCACTAATGTTGCCGGGCTTGAGACGATAATGCCTGCATTTTTAAGGGCAATTAATGCTAAAAAAGCACCTATACCCGTTGCGATTGCTCGCTTGAGCACCAGAGGTATGGCATTAATAATCCACTCTCTGACTTTAAATAAGCTTAAAAACAAAAATATACAACCCGACATAAATACAGCCCCTAACGCGGCTTGCCAGGTATAACCCATTCCTAATACGACACCATACGTAAAAAAGGCATTTAGTCCCATACCAGGCGCTAATGCTAATGGATAGTTAGCCCATAAACCCATTATAAAACAGCCTATCGCAGCTGCTATACATGTCGCTACAAATGCAGCCCCTTGATCCATCCCAGCCTCTGCGAGCATAGCCGGGTTTACAAATACAATGTATACCATAGTTATAAAGGTAGTTAGGCCAGCAACGCATTCGCGTTTAACTGTTGAATTATTTTCGCTCAGTTTAAATAAGGCTTCGAACATAATAAACTTGTGATAGTAAAAAGTGGCGAGATTTTAACATAAAAATTATCTTTTACAGGACATTTTACCTTGCTATATACTAAACTGTTAGAGTAGTTAAAATAATAAATGAACCAATATGCTTAAAACAACACCTTGTGAGCAAGACTTAGAGCAACAGCTAGATAATATTTTAGGTTTTGTTACTCAACCCGAAAATACCTCTGTGCCCGTTGATAATAAAAAAGATGAGCAAAGTACGTTAAATAAAGCCCTATATTATTTAAAAAATAATCAAGCTCCATTGGCTGCAAAATGGATGCGGCTTGCTGCAATGGCGGGAAACCATAGAGCACAGTTTTATTTAGGTTTATTCTTTGTGAAAGGTGAAGGCGTGCCACAAAGTGTATTTCATGCTGTAGCTTGGTTAAGCTTAGCAAGTAGCCAAGGGTACGCCCCTGCCACTGCAGCGGTTACAGATATACGCAAACATATCGAAACTAAGCGATTTAAAGATGCTCAATGTTATGCGGCAAGTTTGTACGAACAAATCCACCAACTCCAGTTTTCTCATATGATCCCTCGCACGAGTGAAAACACATAAGCTAACCATGATAGAAGTACTGTATGCAGTGTAAAAAAATACTGTATATGGTTACAAAGATAATCCTATACAGTATAAAACCCCAAAATGAAGACACTGCTCAAAAATTTATTTTTAGAATACCTTCTCAAAAATAATTCCATAACAAGCTGATTAATAAAGAATTATAAATCAAAAAAATAAAAACAATGATCAAAAGCTGAATAACTGTACAAATAAATAGCATAAAAGGCTTGCACGAAAGCACTGTATAAACTACTGTATATAAATACTGTATAAAAACCCAGTGAGTGAAATTATGTTACAGCCTATTACCGTAAGAACAGTTAAAAGTTACCAACAAGATGAGCAAAGCGATTGCGTGAATTTGATTCAAATTGAAGATGAAATTTCAGCGACCTTTGAGCTTTTAAAAGTATTACACCAATACAATAGCTCTAATGCATGGACGTTACTAATTGCTCCAGATCACGTACCTAGCAAAGCTTTACTTGACTCATGCTCTATTGATACAAGTAAATTACTTGTTATTAGACAAAAGCACCTAGTAAATTTAGAGTATGTATTAAATTCTGCATTACATAACGGAAACTTTGCAGCGGTAATTACCTGGACCGATATAGTTAATAACCAACTACTTACGAATCTATCGTTCGATTTAAGTAAAACGAATACAAAACTATACTGTTTTACTAAAAAGTCTCAAACAACAGAGATATCACTCGCCCAATAAGCTTGTTAAACTAATGTTTTAGACTTTGTATTATTATTATGACTTCACTCAATACCACATTATGTTTTTGCAGCAGTGGGCACAATTATGCCGATTGCTGCGAGCCGCTTCACTTATCTGTTAAACAGGCTGATTCTCCTGAACAACTTATGCGCTCACGATTCAGCGCTTATGTTATTAAAAATGCAGAATATGTTTATCAAACCTACGCAAAAGAAAAACAAGCTGAAAATCCGGTTAAAGAAATCAATGATTTTGCTAACAGCTGTCGATTTATAAATCTTGATGTAATTGGGTCAAGCCATGATGGCGATACCGGTACTGTAGAATTTAAAGCCCAATATTTTTATCAAAACTTATTTTGTGAGCTTCACGAAAAATCGCAGTTTATTAAAGAAAACACTCAATGGCGTTATTTAGATGGCACTATATATCCTGTTGAAGATATTAAAGTGGGCAGAAATGATGACTGCCCATGTGGTAGCAATAAAAAGTACAAAAAATGTCATAGCGTGTAATAAATAATCTTATTTAATATTTATCACCTACAAGGTGTTTTTAAGTGGCAAAGTGATTTATTAGCTAGCTAAACTTAAAAACACACTTGGTTACGGCCTTGCATATTGGACTCATACATTTTTTCATCTGCGATCTGCAAGGTGTTTTTGTTATTTACGTACGGTTGTAGGGTTGCACCGCCAATACTAATAGTCACAAAGTCATATTCTGAATATCTGTGTAATATTCCTAAATCGACCACATTTTGTTTAATTTTATCAGCAACACAAATTGCACCTTCAGTGCTTGTATGCGGTAGAACAACTACAAACTCTTCGCCGCCGTAACGCGCAACAAAATCGGTTGGCCTTTGCAAACTATTAGTAATAGTTTGTGCAACAAGGTTTAAAACCGTATCGCCTTGCACATGACCATAAAGATCGTTGTATTGCTTAAAGTAGTCTATATCGATGAGTAATAGTGCGTAGTCGACTTTTTCTCGTAAGGCGCTTCGTTCCATTTTAGAAAAATGCGCATCAAAATAACGACGATTGAATACCTTTGTTAAATCATCTAGAAATACTTTTTGATTGAGTAAGTCATGTTGTAATTTTAACGTTATATGCGCACGAACTCTTCTAAATAATGTTTCTTTTTTAATCGGCTTTTTAATGAAATCGACAGCTCCGGCTTCCCAGCACTCTTCTTCTTCGTTTTCAAAGGATGTAACAAAAATAACTGGGATATCCTGTGTTTCAGTATTATTTTTTAATTTTAAACATGTATCAATACCACTCATTCCACCCATATTAATATCGAGTAGGATAATATCAGGTAAATCAACATTACAAATTTCTATCGCCTCTTCACCACTTCCAGCAGTTGTCACATTAAAATGCTCAGATAATATTTTTTTCAATACGATTAAGCTTAATAACTGATCGTCAACTATAAGTACTTTAGAATTCTTTAAACTTAGTTTTAATTGATGGTCAGAGTAATTTATTGGCATAGTAAAAATGTTTTGTTTTTTTAATTAAAAACAGCCTATAGCATCACATTTTATTATTCAAATGTTAATTAAGAGGGGTTCTACTTATTGGTTACTAATAAAAATGCTTTTTAGTAAATCTTTATTGCATAAAAACAAAAAATGAGCCACTTGGGCTCATTTTATAACTTTGAATACTTAATTTAGTTAAGTATTATTCGTCATCATCTAAATCTAACTGTTGACGTTGAGCAGGTCGAGCTAAAATCTCTACGTAGAAAGAGGTCAAACCTTGCTTTTCAATTTCGCCAATTTGGTTACTTAATTCAGCAACGTGCACAACTTGCGCATCTTCAGCTGTGTTACCAAACTTACAGTCAAATGCCCAATAGTCAGCATCTTCAGGTAGCGTTTTATTACGCTCTCTTTTCAAATATTTTTTCACTTCGTGCTTTGCAGCATCAACCATACGAGGGTATTTGATTTTCTCGTGATTTAGCGTGAATGTTTTCTTCATTACGTTCCTAATTACCTTGGTTTAATGATAATGGCATTTCATGTCATACCATTTGACGCCATTATAGCAATTGCATTTAATTTTTGGATGCTTTTTTTTCATTAAATCAATTATTAGCAAATATATAAAGCAGACCCGTTGTAAAGCATATATTAACTGGTGATTATTACAATCATATATCACACAGCAATAAGTTGAAGTGGTTGATGTATTGCATCATTATTAAGGCTGTCGTAAAAAGCAGCTGCATCTATAGGGGGATTAGCTAGTTGGGTTTGTTCGCTTTTAATTCTTCTTCTGACGGCAAGCTCACAGTTATCTATTATATTAAGTGAAATATGCTTATCATCATTTCTAATCGCAAGTGGTTCAGGGCTTAAGCATTGTCTTAACTTAATACTTGTCATACCACAGCGCGCTCCTTCTTGAGATATTAATGATGCATTAAATTGTCCAACCAACATATTATATTCATCAGGGGCTAAAAGTTGCTTTGGACCTGCGCCAAATTGCTTTCTTAACGCCTCTTCTTCTATAACTAAATTATCTGTTTCAGTTTTTGGTAAATGAAATTGACTAAAGTCGAGTGCGTCATGTGACAGCATCGCTAATAATAGTGCAAATTCGCCACGGCGATTTTCATGCACACTATTATTGAGTCTACTGTTTAACTGACTCTCTGTGATTAACAAATCATCTATTTGCATAGTCTTTAGCCGATTGTGGTAACTGATAGATATTTATCGGCTTTATTTCAATTTTCTTTAGCTTTTTTCTTTACTTAAATACGCAATTTGCTATTATCAGCGCCGTTGCATTGGAGGGGTTCCCGAGCGGCCAAAGGGATCAGACTGTAAATCTGACGGCTCAGCCTTCGCTGGTTCGAATCCAGCTCCCTCCACCACTTTTCTTACCGCTAAGTTAAGTGGGGCCAAATGCAATAAAATTAGTGTGGAGGGGTTCCCGAGCGGCCAAAGGGATCAGACTGTAAATCTGACGGCTCAGCCTTCGCTGGTTCGAATCCAGCTCCCTCCACCACTTCTCTACTATTCCTATATTCCTATATTCCTATATTCCTATATTCCTATATTCCTATATTCCTATATTCCTATATTCCTATATTCCTATATTCCTATATTCAGTAACATCAAAACACCCACTGTAAACTCATACCATTTTGTTTTAACCAATTAGATGATGTTTTGTAATCGGGGAAAAACGCCTCTACTCGCTGCCAAAAAGCTTTGCTATGATTTAAATACTTTAAATGGGCAAGCTCATGAACAATCACATAATCTATGGCGTGGTAAGGAGCACCTATAAGATGTAAATTAAAAGTGAGTTCTCGCTTGCTATTACAACTCCCCCACTTTCGTTTATAAACACCTATTTTTAAATCATTTGGCAACTCTTCACCCATTTGAGTACAGAAATACGCTAAACGCATCTCTATGTATGCAATAAGCTGCTCTTTTAAATAAGTCTCTAATAGCTGTCGATACTTTTGATAAGTGTTTTTAACTCGAGGAGATATTGTAATAAGTAAGTGGTCATCATACGGGGTTACTTTGGAATCTTGGCCTGAGTCCAGTTTCAAACAAATAGTTTCTGAAAAAACACTGATTTTTTTAGATTCAAAGGGGTACTGCTTAGTGTCATCAATTGACGATTGTTTTTTTAATTGTTCTGCAACCCACTCTTGTTTGTCAAATAACCAAGTATCAATGTGTTTTTTTGCGACAAAATGTGGCGCATACACAGTTACCTTTTGACTATGCACTTTTATTGCGACTGTTTTGCGTCTAGTACTCTTTTTTAGTTGATATTCAAACACGACTTAAACTCTAAATATAGCATCCGTTTATATAATCCATATTACCATCAATTTTAAACTCTTAGGCATACAGTCGCACCTAACTCCTAATCCACTTTATTATAATAAGCTATAGATTGAGCCGTCTGTTTTATTTGAACTGAAAGTTAAATCACTTTATTTACTTCAATAACAAAACAATAAATAAACTTGCTTAAAATTCGTCACTTTATAGCGCGATTAGAAATAACGGTTCATTTATTATTAAATTAGATTAAACTTGTAAAATAAAGATTATATTTCGAGCCGTTATGCTATCAGCTTTCTTCATTACAGACCAAGATCCAAGCCTAATACTTAATGGGGTTTACGACCCTCTTCTAGTCTCAATGTCTGTATTAATAGCCATTTTTGCTGCTTTTTTTACTACTAAGCTCATTGATTTAGCAAAAGAGACTAAATTCCCTCGTTATCAACGTTTAGCAAATATAACCGCAGCAACTGTATTTTCTTCTGGTATTTGGAGTATGCACTTTATAGGTATGTTAGCTTTTTCGCTATGTACTAATATAAGCTACGATCCAACAATCACACTACTCTCTTTTCTTCCTGCTTTATTAGCATGT
This sequence comes from Pseudoalteromonas sp. 78C3, assembly GCF_002836695.1. Taxonomy (NCBI): domain Bacteria; kingdom Pseudomonadati; phylum Pseudomonadota; class Gammaproteobacteria; order Alteromonadales; family Pseudoalteromonadaceae; genus Pseudoalteromonas; species Pseudoalteromonas sp. 78C3. The sequence goes on along the minus strand of NZ_PJAV01000127.1, from coordinate 33,128 downwards.
CAGTATGCGGTATCAATACTTGTAAATAGTGATGGAAACTTTAGAGTGCTCAGCATTTGCTCGATCTTACTAGGGGCTGGTATTGGTACAATGCATTACAGCGGTATGGCTGCAATGGAGCTTTCCCCAATGTTGCGCTATGACCCACTGACCTTTGGCCTTTCAATTTTAGTTGCCGTCGCTCTTTCGTTTATAGCGTTATATAGCCGCTTTAATCTTGAAAAATTTTTTCCAAAACTATCATACCTACAAAATAGAGCCATCAGCGCTATAATATTGGGCTTTGCTGTTGCTGCTATGCATTATATGGGCATGGCATCTACACGCTTTGTTGCAACATCTCCTCTTTTATATGACGACGCAAATGCTTCTGCTGGGCTCACTTTTGTAGCCATCGCGGTTGCAACTGCAACGATTGCCATTACAAGCGTAGTAGCGGTACTTAATGGCATGGTCAGATATAAAATGTTACTTGAAGAAAAGTCAGCCGACGAGTCTCGCTTAAACGCAATTTTAGGCACAGCCATTGATGGAATCGTAACGATTGATCACACCGGCATTATTTTGAGCTTTAACGAATCAGCCAGTAAAATTTTTGGCTGGCACGAAAATGAAGTACAAAATCATAATATTAAAATGCTAATGGATGATGCTATCGCGATGCATCACGATAGCTACCTTTCTAAAGCTAAAAATATTGATTTAGGTAAAGTAATCGGTGTTAACCGTGAAATTTTTGCAAAGCATAAAAATGGCCACTTATTCCCGATTCGTTTGGGGATTGGAGAAGTTAATCAGCCAGGGCAAAATCCTCTATACGTAGGCTTCATAACAGACTTATCAGAGCAACGAGCTTTACAAAAAAGCCTTGAAGAAAAAGAGCAAAAATACCGCTCTTTAATGGATAACATGCCAGGTGTGGCTTTTAGGTGTAAATTTGATGATAACTGGACCATGCTTTTTATCAGCCCGAGCATCAACGAGTTAACGGGTTATAACCCTAATGAATTTACTGAACATTGCATTGAATTTAACGATCTAGTTTTAAAATCAGACCAGCAACCTATTGTAGATGCCGTCACAAAAGCCGTAGAAGAGAAACGTCAGTATTCAATCGAATACAGAATTCGCCACAGAAGCGGTAAAATCTTATGGCTTTTAGATAAAGGCAGCATCGACTTTGATACCCAAGGCCAAGCAAAGTGGATTGATGGTGTTTTAGTTGATATTACAGAACGCAAAGAATATGAAGAAAAACTAGAGCAAGCTAAATTTAAAGCTGAAGAAGCTGCTTATGCAAAGCAATCTTTTATGGCTAATATGAGCCATGAAATACGCACCCCAATGAATTCTATAATAGGTTTCAGCGACTTATTAATGGATACTCCACTTGATCAAGAACAACAAAAACATTTAGTGACCGTAAATAATGCAGCGCGTTCATTACTTAGATTATTAAATGAAATTCTCGATTCCGCAAAATTAGAGCGTGGTAAGCTCACTATTGAGCCAATACACTTTAGTTTAAAGCCAGTAATAGACAGTATTATTTCTACTTTTTGGTTAGAAGCTAAAAAGAAAGATTTAGAACTTAAACTTCATATTAAAGAATCAGTAAGTGCTACTTATTACGGTGACCCAGATCGACTCAGGCAAGTACTTACTAATTTAATTGGTAATGCTATTAAGTTTACCGAAAAAGGCTCTGTTACCGTAACTGTTGCTATAACACAAAATCAGCATCTGTTTTTTGAAGTGCAAGATACCGGTATTGGTATTGCAAAAGATCGTATTCAAGCAGTGTTTCAACCTTTCGAACAAGCCGATGGTACTACTACTCGCCGTTTTGGTGGTACAGGTCTTGGTACTACCATAAGCAAACAACTTGTAGAGCTTATGGGCGGAACAATAAACTTAGTAAGTGAACTAGGTAAAGGCACCTGCTTTTACTTTTCATTGCCGCTTACTTTAGGTGACGAAACTAAAATAGATCATTTTGATGGTCTACACACACAACTGCCTGCACTTAGGGTGTTAGTAGTTGACGATATCGAGCAAAATACAGAACTACTTTCTTTACTCCTGTCACGCGATCAGCATGCAGTTACCAAGGCATCTAACGGACTTGAAGCGATTAAAGTATTTGAAGAACAAGACTTTGATGTCATTTTAATGGATATACATATGCCATTGTGTGATGGCATAGAGGCAACACAAAAAATAAGAGCAATAGAAAATCAAAGACAAATTAAATACACGCCAATTATCGCGCTCACAGCCAGTGTATTACAACAAGATAAGCTTACGGCTAAAAAAGCAGGCATGAATGGCTTTGCAAATAAACCCGTCGATATAAATCAGCTAAACCAAGAAATAGCACAAGTGCTTGGTCTTGGTATTGCAAAAGAAATGGTTATATCGCAAAGCGATCCTAAAGCGCAGCATATAGATTTTGAAAAAGGGTTAGCTCTTTGGGGTTCTAAATGTAAGCAACTTACAGAGATTACTAAATTTATTAGTGACAGTAATAAACGGTTCGAAACATTATTCAGTGATAAATTATCAAATATAAAAGATGTCGATAGCACCATTCACACACTTAAAGGTGTTGCTGGTAACTTAGGCCTAATAACATTAATGAAGTTATTAACCGATTTAGAGCAAAAACAAAGTGACGCTAAAGTTATTAGTACTTTAGACGATATAAAAAACGAGCTACTTGTCATCTCACAACTGCTGTCATCTAATACTTGCGATAAGCCAAGTAGTAAGCCTGAAGATAATAGTTCTGACACGCTATCAATTGATGAAATTAAGTCACTGTGTAAGACGCTTAATCAAGATGCACAAAACGCAGAGCTAAATGATGAGCTACTAGCAAAACTGCAACGCGGCATACCTTCAATCTATAAAAATGAAGTTGATGATATAGCCGAGGCCTTTGATGAATTTGATTTTGATAAAGCACACGTAATACTAGAAACCTTACTTGAAAAACTAACAAACAATGAGTATTAATTAATGGATTTTACAACAGATAGGCCACGAGTATTAATTGTTGACGATGAGCCTGCAAATCTAAAAGTAATGCGCGAAGTGTTAGGTAATCAATATCGTATGTCGTTTGCTAAATCGGGTGATGCCGCATTGGCACTACTTGAAAAAGAACTACCAAAGCTAATTTTGCTAGACATAATGATGCCAGATATGAATGGGTTTGAAGTCTGCCAGCGGGTAAAAAACAATCCTAAAACGTCTCATATCCCCATTATTTTTGTGACAGCTTTGGGGGACGAAAATGATGAATTTAAAGGTTTTGAACTTGGTGCTGTAGATTATATTACTAAGCCAATAAGCCCTGCTATTGTAAGAGCTAGAGTTAAAACTCACTTATCGCTAGTGCAAGCTGAGCAATTAAAACAAGCACATGTAGATTTAGTACAACGTCTAGGCCGTGCTGCTGAATATAAAGATACTGACACTGGCGAACATATAGTGCGTATGAGCCAATACAGCAAAGTATTAGCATTAGCGCTAGGTATGGATGAGCAAAGTGCAGAGCTTTTACGCCAAGCCGCCCCAATGCACGATGTTGGGAAAATAGGTATCCCTGATGCTATCTTACTCAAGCCAGGAAAGTTAACTTTTGAAGAGTTTGAGCATATGAAGAAACACGCCATAATTGGTGCACAAATATTAGCAAATTCTTCATCGCCATTATTACAACTCGCTCATAAACTTGCTATTGAACACCACGAAAAATGGGATGGTTCAGGCTATCCTAACGGGATCAAAGGCGAAGAAATATCAATTGAAGGTAGAATTGTTGCCGTTGCTGACGTTTTTGATGCTCTGACTTCAAAACGCCCTTATAAAGAGGCATGGAGTGTAGAGAAAACAGTTTTACATATGCAAGAGCAAGCAGGAGCTCATTTTGATCCCGCTCTAATCGAACTATTTGTGAAAAAATTAGACGATATCCTTGCTATAAAAAATTCAAATCAAGAAAGCTAATTCTTTTTAGCGCTGTGAGAGCCAAGCTCAACATTTGGATAGTAAGACTTTATATAACGATAGTCATGTGAGGTAATTTCATGGCTATTACCGCTTTCATCTTTAAAGTACATAGAAAACGTTACACCATGATCTGCTAAAACTACTTTTATATTTAAACCCTCAAGATGATTACGCCATTGAATAAATTGATCCCCTGAGGCCAAAAATGCAATCCCTTTACTACGCCCCTCACCTTCAAAAAGTGCTAAACGAGTTGTTGAACTAGTATCTTCAAGTGTTAAAGGGCCGCGTCCGTCCTCATCCCAAAAGGCAAGCTCGGGTACTACACTAAAACCTAAAACACGCTCATACCACTTAACGGCATCAACCAAGTTATCAACATTTAAATGGCAATGATCAATCCCAGATAATTTAGGTATGCTTGTATTATTCACGTTACTCACCTATTTCTGACTTTAATTGCTCTAAAAAGTCATGCATATACCTTGTACGTCTATTCGCTTCTGCTTTAGCTGATGGCGTATTCATGCTATCGGCAATATGTAATAACTTTATAAAAAAGTGATCAAGCGTGTATGTTTTATCATCAGCCTCGCGTTCAATACAAAAAGGGTCTTCTGGGTTATACAATAACCGAGAAATTGATCCGCCTACTTTCATGCATCGACTCACTCCAATAGCGCCCAATGCATCCATTCTGTCAGCATCTTGTACTATTTGCGCTTCAACTGTTTTAATTTTTATATTTGCGCTGAAACTATGAGCGGCAATGGCATGATGAATCTCATCAAAAAGTGACTCGTCATAATTAATAGATTTTAAAAATTCCAATGCCTTATCGGCTGCCATAGTAGAGGCTTTTGCACGATCAGGATGATTTTTAGCCACCGCCACACAGTCATGCATCCACGCTGCAGGTAATACAACTGACATGTTTGCTTGCTCCGCATTACATAGCTGTATTGCAACGCGCACCACTCGTTCTATATGGGTAATATCGTGAGCTACATCGGCATGCACTAAAGAGGTTATAAATTCTCTACATTGTGAATTAAGTATTTTTAAATCGGGGCTTAAAACGGCGTCAGACACTATTAGGTTCCAAAAGCTAATGAATCGATAAATTATCCGTACTTTACCGTGCTTTATGCCCACCTTGCAAAACATTCATTGTATGTTGCTCCTTGCTTGACTAAAATACAGCGCTTATTTATTACTACTGAGAAGCCTTATGTCATCTGCCGTTTACCTACAAGCTGGTCGCGATAAATCATTAAAAAGAAAACACCCTTGGTTATTTTCAAAAGCCATCAAAAAAATTAAAGGTAAACCTGGATTAGGCGACACAGTAACGATTCACGATAGCGAAGGTAAGTTTTTAGCAACTGCTGCTTACAGCCCTCACTCACAAATTCGCGCACGTGTTTGGAGCTTTGACGAAAAAGAAGTCATCGATCAAAACTTTTTTGAACGCCGTTTACGCCGCTCATTAGAAGCACGTAGCCAAGTAATTGAAGAAGGCGGGCTCACAGGCTTTAGATTATGTGCTGCGGAGTCTGACTACTTACCAGGCGTTACAATCGATAAGTTTGATAACGTGTTAGTGTGTCAGCTACTAAGTGCGGGTGCCGAGCGTCATAAAGGCGAGATTGTTGGCGCGTTGATGTCTATTTTCCCAGGCTCTAGCATATACGAGCGCTCAGACGTAGAAGTACGCACTAAAGAAGGCTTAGAGCCAATAAAAGGCGCTCTTTGGGGTAATGAACCAACACAGCCGGTACTTATTGAGGAAAACGGTTTTAAAATTGAAGTCGATATAATTGATGGACATAAAACGGGCTTTTATTTAGACCAACGCGATAGCCGCGCCGCACTTGAGCGCTTCTCAAAGGGTAAAACGGTACTTAACTGTTTTAGTTATACAGGTACATTTTCGTTGTACGCCCTGCGTGGTGGATGTGAGCATGTAACTAACGTAGATGTATCTCAACCCGCTTTAGATACAGCAAAACGTAATGTTGAACATAATAACTTAGATTTAAATAAAGTAAGTTTTGTTAAGCAGGATGTATTTAAGTTACTACGCCAATACCGCGACGAAGGTAGACAGTTTGATACCATCGTAATGGACCCACCAAAGTTTGCTGATAATAAAGCGCAGCTAACCGGTGCGTGTCGTGGTTATAAAGATATCAATATGATTGCCATGCAAATACTAAAACCAGGTGGAACATTACTAACGTTCTCATGCTCTGGTTTAATGGAACAAAACTTATTTCAAAAAGTAGTAGCCGATGCAGCACTTGATGCAGGTAAAGACCTACTTATAATGGAGCGATTAAACCAGGCAGCTGATCACCCAATTGCTGGCAGCTACCCTGAAGGCTTTTACTTAAAAGGCTTAATCTGTAAGGTTTTTTAATATCTACTATTGAGTTTAACTGGATTCAAGTTAGTTAAACTGAATGATTTCAAGACCTGCTGTTACCGTGCCATCATCTTCTTTGCTGGCACGTATTACTTTTGCTGTTGCATTTAAAGGCGCAATACTTGGGTGAGTCGAATCAATGTTCACCGTCAGTAATGTATTAGGTTCAAGTAATTCATCTAAATGAATTGATAAACCTGTTGCACTTAAATCCACGCACTCTGCGGCAAAACTTAAACCCGCTATTGGTTCTATCGTTGTTAAATTTGCAGGTGTATTGATCTGCATGCGTCTAAAATTTCGCTTATCATCAGTAAACATACGTTACCTCTAAAAAACCGTGTTAATTTCTTCCAACAAAGCACCCACTGAAAATGGCTTTACAACATATGCGTTACAACCAGCGTCAAACCCTGCTTGTTTTTCAGATGGAGACTCTAGGCCCGATACCATAACAACAGGAATATTTTTTGTTTCAGGTGTGTGTTTTAGCATTCGGCATGTATCATAACCATCAAGACCAGGCATACAAACATCAAGCAAAATTATATCTGGCGGACTCGCAATTGCCGATGCAAGACAGCTTTGCCCTGAATCTGCATAACTAACATCAAATTTCGACGCGAGTGCTGCTTTGAGCATTTCAAAATTAAAATACTCGTCGTCTACCACTAAAAGTCGCTTTGTTTTATGTTCAATCGATGAGGACATAACTATGTCACTTCCTTTTCAAAACAAAAATAAATCCTCCTATTAAGGTACTAAGCTTAATAGAAAATGCAAGTTTTATTCTATCTCTTTTATCGCATTAAGTACTCGCTTAGCCGAAATTGGGTAAGGAGTTCCAAGCGTTTGAGCAAATAACGACACTCTAAGCTCTTGTTGCATCCAAAAAATAGCGGTTACTTCTTGTGGAATAGGCAAGCCTTTAGGCGTTTTATTAACTACTTTTTTGTACTCTTGAGCAACTTTATCCAACTCTAGTACGCATAACCTATCACGATTTGGATCCACAGGCAGCTTCTCTAAACGTTTTTGAATCGCTTTTAAATAACGAATTAAATCCGTTATTTTATCTGCGCCATGCGCGCCCACAAAACCTTTAAATATAAGTGACTCAAGCTGTGATTTTATATCGCCATGCGCAGTTATCATGGTTAAATCAACGCGCCCTTTCATTTTTTTATGCAGTGCGTGCGCAATACTTAATACTTGCTCAACTTGCGTTGCAATCGATACAACGGCGTCACCGAGCTCACCTCGTATTTGCTCTTTAGCTGTTTCAAATGCTTTTTCATCGCGTATATCGCCGTGTTTCACTAATAAGCTATCAACACCTGCGGCGATACAGTCATCAATTAAATCAGCTATTTTACCAAATGGGTTAAAGTACAAACCCAGCTTTGCCTTATTCGGTAAGTTTTGTTGTAAGTACTTAATTGGCGACGGCACATTTAACAATACTAAACGGCGCAAACCTTGTTGATGCGCTTGCTGCGCTTTTGCTTCACTATCAAAAAGCTCCACTGCAGCGGCTGATTTTTTATCCACCAGCGCAGGGTATGCTTTTATTTCGTATTGACCTTGTTTTTTAACATATGAAGCTGGCAGTTCACCAAAATCCCATTGTGTTAGGTCTGATTTTTCAATGCCTTTATCGGCTACTTTAGACAGTGTTTCGGTTACTTCACCTTGCAGCTCTGCTTTAAGTTTGGCTAAATCAAGTCCACGAGCAAGTAACTTATCGTGTTCATCACGTACTTCAAACTGCAATCGTAAATGCGGTGCAAGCGCGGTTAAATCCCACGCCTCCATATCAACTCTCACACCTGTCATTCTTAATAAGCGCGTAGCTAAAGCATCAATTAAGCTACCTTGCATTGGCTCAATAGCTGCAAGTACTGCATCTGCGTAATTTGGTGCTGGCACAAAATTACGGCGAAGCGATTTAGGCAATGACTTTATAAGCCCACTTATTAGCTCATGTCTAAATGCAGGTATATGCCAGTCAAAACCACTCTCTTGTACTTGATTCAACAGTGCTACCGGTATTTGCACCGCAACACCATCAACCGCTTGTCCTGGGTCAAAATGATAAGCAAGCGGTAATATAATATTGTCTTGCTGCCATGTGTCAGGGTAGTCAAACTCAGTGATATTACTTGCACCATGCTGCATTAACTCTTCACGGGTCATGTGTAAGTAATGTTTATTTTGTTGTTTTTGTGTTTTATACCATTTTAAAAATGCAGCGCGGTTATTAATTTCTTTGGGTATTTTTTTATCGTAAAACTCAAATAACGTTTGCTCATCAACTAAAATATCACGACGACGCGACTTATTTTCCAGAACTTGAATATCTTCAATAAGCTCACTGTTAAATGCTAAAAAGCCCTCGTTTAAGCCCAGCTCTTGCTCAACTAATGCAGTGCGCACAAAAAGCTCTCGGCTCACTTTAGGGTCTATGTTGCTATAAACACAGCGGCGTTTATTTACGACAAGTAAGCCGTACAAAGTTTGCTGCTCAAACGCGATTACCGCACCTGGTTTTTTCTCCCAGTGTGGCTCTGTATAGCTACGTTTTACTAAATGCTGCGCTAATGGTTCTACCCAGTTAATGTCTATTTTTGCATTTGTGCGGGCATATAATTTACTGGTTTCTACCAGCTCCGCTGACATGATCCATTTAGGGCTCTTTTTAAATAAACCTGAACCCGGAAAAATATGAAACTGACTATTACGTGCACCTTTGTATATTTGCTTCTCATCTTTAAAGCCAATATGGCTCAGCATTCCGCTTAATAACGCTTTATGAACAAGTTCGCCATCAGCCGCTTGGCTGGTTGCTTTCATGCCCATTTCGTTACACACAGTACTTATTTGATAAACAATATCTTGCCACTCACGCAGGCGCATATAGGCTAGGAAATCTTTTTGACACAGCTTTCTAAACTGGCCGTTAGTCAGCTCGCTTTGCTGCTCTTCTAAGTAATTCCATAAGTTCAAAAAAGCGATAAAGTCTGAATCTGGGTCGTCAAAGCGACCGTGTTTTTCATTGGCTGCAGCACGTTTTTCTTGCGGGCGTTCGCGTGGATCTTGAATCGACAACGCCGCCACAATAACAATCACTTCACGCAATGCGCCAAGTTTGTGAGCTGTGAGCACCATTTTAGCTAAACGAGGGTCTACCGGTAATCGGCTGAGTTCTCTACCTGAAGCGGTTAAACTCGTTTTACTATCACGTTTGTCTGGTTTTACTGCTTGTAGTTCTTCTAATAACGATAAACCATCACTTATATTACGGCTATCTGGCGCTTGCACAAACGGAAATTGCGCCATATCACCAAGCCCGAGTGCCAACATTTGCAAAATAACTGAGGCAAGATTAGTACGCAGTATTTCAGGGTCGGTAAACTCTGGGCGCGATAAAAAATCATCCTCAGAGTACAAGCGAATACAAATACCCGCTTCAACACGTCCACAACGACCCATACGCTGATTAGCACTTGCTTGCGATATAGGTTCTATTGGCAGGCGCTGAACTTTTGTACGATAACTGTAGCGGCTTATACGCGCAGTACCTGGGTCTATGACATAACGAATACCCGGCACAGTTAGTGACGTTTCGGCTACGTTGGTCGATAAAATAATATGACGACGAGAATGTGGCGCAAATATACGGTTTTGCTCTGCGTTAGATAAGCGCGAGTAAAGTGGCAATACATCTGTGTGTTTTAAATTACGCTTGCTAAGTGCATCAGCGGTATCGCGTATTTCACGCTCACCGTTTAAAAATATCAGTATGTCACCAGGACCTTCCGCGCACAGTTCGTCAACAGCATCAAAAATACCTTGTAGCTGATCGCCCTCGGCTTCCATATCTTCTTTATTAATATCGGCCGTTGGGTTGTAACGCACATCAACAGGGAAAGTACGACCCGATACTTCTATAATGGGCGCATCATCAAAATGCTTTGAAAAGCGCTCAGGATCGATGGTTGCAGACGTAATTATTATTTTTAAATCGGGACGTTTTGGAAGTAGGTTTTTTAAGTAACCCAAAATAAAGTCGATGTTTAAACTACGCTCGTGCGCTTCATCTATAATTATGGTGTCGTATTGGTTTAAAAATCGATCTTGCTGAATTTCTGCCAGTAAAATACCGTCAGTCATTAGTTTAACGTACGTATTATTAGAAACCTGATCGCTAAAACGGATTTTAAAACCGACTTGCTGACCAAGTTCGCACTTCATTTCTTCAGCAATACGGTTAGCCACCGTTCGCGCTGCTAATCGGCGTGGTTGAGTATGGCCTATTAAGCCATCAACACCACGGCCAAGCTCTAAACACATTTTAGGTATTTGAGTTGTTTTACCTGAGCCCGTCTCACCTGCAATAATAACCACTTGGTTATTTGCAATGGCGTCTTTAATTGTTTCCTTTTTTTGACTTACTGGCAATTGCTCAGGGTAAGTCACTTTAGGAAGGCCCGCTAAGCGTTTATCACGTAATTCTTGGCTACGGGTTATATCAGCCGCTATTTTTTCAAGCGCGTTGGCATGCTTGTTTTCATCCGTTATTTTTTTTACGCCATGTAAGCGTTTTTTGAAAATGAATTGATCTTTTTTCAAGCACGTTTTTAGCTCGCCAAACAACTGACCTAGGTTTACCACCCGCATACCTTATAAAATTAGTTAAAGAGCCATAATTATATCAAATTAAACGGCCGGGGTTAATCCTACAAAATGCATAACACGGGGTTGTTTGTTATATAAACGCTGCGATTCACCTAAACTGCGAATAATAAATCTATCTCAAGCAGTTATTTTCAGCGCTAACTGCACTGAAAATAACTGGCTAGCAATAAATGAATTAAAATATCATTGTGGTTCAATACTTTAGTAAATCTATTAACCAGAGTTGAGGTTAATTAAATTACTTTGGCTTATTCGTCGTTAAAAATGCCCACGTAGGTCGCTTGCGTATTCGACTTACTTGCCCGATACATGCCAGAGGTATTAAACGGCAAGCTAATATTCCCCTTAGTATCAATAATAATAACGCCGCCAGTGCCACCAATTGGCTTAAGCACACCGTTTATAACTTCATCTCCAGCTTCAGCTATGGTTTTACCTTGATACTTAACACGCGCACATATATCGCTCGCTACGTTATAGCGAATAAAATATTCACCGTGCCCTGTTGCCGATACTGCGCACGATTCGTTTTCAGCAAATGTCCCAGCACCAATTACCGGCGCGTCACCTACACGGCCATAACGTTTTGCCGTCATACCACCTGTGGATGTACCTGCCGCTAAATTACCGTTTTTATCAAGCGCCACTGCGCCAACCGTGCCCATTTTGTAAGAGTTAGGCAATGCTTTGTGCGCGGCTTGGTACTCTTTACTGGTTGCTTTGGCTTTATCTAATTTTTGTTTTGCTTTTAAAAGCGCTTTGTAACGAGGCTCGGTATCAAATAAGTTATTTTCGACAAGTTCAACACCTTGCTCTTTAGCAAACTCCTCAGCGCCTTGCCCACTAAGCATTACGTGTACAGAGTTATTCATGACCAAACGCGCTAATTTAATCGGGCTCTCAATATGCTTTACACCCGCAACTGCGCCTGCTTCACGGTTTCGACCATCCATTATGGATGCATCAAGCTCATGCCCGCCATCGTAAGTGTATACCGCTCCACGCCCTGCATTAAAATAAGGCGATTGCTCTAATACTGTAATTGCCGCAGTTACCGCATCTAAACTTTCACCGCCTTGGTGCAATACTTTATAACCTGTCTCTACGGCCTCTGTTAATTTAGCGCGGTACAGCTTTTCTTGAGCGGGTGTAAATCGTGCTTTTTCTATTGTCCCTGCCCCACCATGAATCGCAATGGCAAAAGGAGTCTCTGCAGCGAATACGCTATTACTTAAAGCAAAAAGGCTGCTCGCAAGAATTGCTAATAAGGGTGTTTTCATAATGAGCTCTTTTATGGGAAAGTTATAAACTAATGTGAATGGTTGCGGGCTTAATTTCAACTAAAGTGAGTTTAATGGCATAAAAAAAGCGCCTTAAGGCGCTTTTTAAAATTTTACGTGTTTGTAATACCAATTTTATTAAAAACATGGTCATTCTAGCGTATTAAATAGCTCACTAACTACGTTGAAAATTATTTATATAGAACAACTATGTATCATAATTTTAGCCTTGTTATTGAGCCATTTTCTTATCGCTATAATAGATCACTAATTTAATGCAATTGGTATAATTAAGCTTGTTTAGCTTTTAAACGCGCTAAACGTGCTACTTGATGAGTAGACGTTAAGAAAGAATAAATTGGTGCTAAGTAACCACGTTTACGAAGCTCTAAGAAATCAGCATCGCTTAACTCGTTTAGCTTTTTCTCATCGATAAGGTAAATACCGTTGATGTCTTTTTTCTCGCCTTTAATGTCTACTGTAAGCGTTTGCGCAATTAGTAGCTCTTTATCAGCAAGGAATTTAGTGAACGCTTCAGTTACTTGAGAAAACTCAATGAAAGATACAAGCGCTTCTTTACGACGTTTTAGGTAATCTGTTTCTTCGCCGTTTTCAAATAATGCATTACCTTCGTCTTCACCAACAAGCGCACTTGCTTCGTCAATTACGATACCGTATTGATCTTGATCTGGGTGTTTAACTAAGCCCAGTGGGTAACGAGTAGATGCCATAGGTGCAAATGCTGCAGTCCATTTACCATCTTCTACAAAAAGGTTTTCGCCTGGCTCTAAGCCAAACATAGCAACAGCTTGAAAAGTGCCGCTTTCGTTGTTTTTAACGAATGACATTGGAAACTCGTTTGCTACGCGTGCAAACTCATGTGCAACTACTGGCACTAAATGTTGAGTTTTCATGAATTCTACATTGATGCCGTTTTGAATTTTAGTGTTGGCATGTTTTTCGTTGTGTAAAGGCTGTACTTGTTGCTCCGCCATGTTACTGCTCCGTTTATTTTAATTTATATGTTTCATTGTTAATACCTTTAGGCTAATGCTTTTGAGCTAAAAAAGGAAGGGAAACTTTTATGACAACGACCATGAAAAAATAAAATTTAACTAAATCTGAACGTTGCTAAAAAACATACAGCTCAAACTCATAAATTTTGTTCAAAAACAACACACTTTATGGTTGATTTTAATACAAATCAAAGTCATTCATTAACATTGGTAAACAGTTCAGGACTGTTTTTTTGCAGTGTTTAGGCTTAAATTTGAGCAAATAAAAAAGGCCGCTTATATAAGCGGCCTTTAAAAGTTAAATTAGCACCTAAATTAAGGCGCCCAATATACTTCAATATTTATACTTGGGTGATTAAGCACAGCGCGAAGTGGCATGTCATTAACATCGCCGCCCGCTTTTGCTTGCTTATAAACAGCGAGTTTTTCTTCACCGCTAATTAAAAGCTTAACCACTTTAGATTGCGCAATAGCATTTAACGTAAGCGTCATTCGCTCAGTAATACTACCCGTCACATCACTTTGTATCGCATTAATTGCACATACTGTTTGCTCAGTTGTTAAACCGTGCTCTAAACCTTCTGCATTTGGGAATAACGACGCAGTATGGCCATCTGGGCCCATGCCTAGAATAGTTACATCGTATGGCGCTTTTAAAGCACTGTAAGCGGCTTCACACACTTCACTGCCTTGCTGCGCGGTTGCAGCATCGTTTTTCATGGTTATAAAGTTTGCAGCACTGCCAAAATTTTGTAATAACGTGCTTTTAATAAATGCTTCGTTACTTTTTTCATGGCTTGGGTCTACCCAGCGTTCATCAACCATAGCAACATCAACATGTTGCCAATCTAAATCAAGCGTTGATAAATGCTTATAAGCTGGCGCAGGAGACGAGCCACCCGACACCATTAGTACAGCACGTCCATCGTTTTTAATGCCATCACGTAGTGATTGCTCAAGCGTTGCAGAAAGCTCAGCTGTTAACGCATCTTTATCGTCAAAAAACTTTTCAACTAGTGTTGCCATACTTATACCTTATCGCCTGTGTTAAACCATACGTGGCTTTTTTCTGCCAATAGTTCATCAGCATCCTCAGGACCCCAGCTACCAGCACGGTAAAGTGCAGGCTTGCCTTTGTCTTGCCAACGGTCAATGATTGGATCAATCCATTTCCACGCTTGACGAACTTCATCACGGTGAATAAATAATGATGGGTTATTTGCAGCGGCATCAAGCATTAAACGCTTGTACGCATCTGAGTGAAAACCATTGCTGTAAGCTTGTGAAAGCTCAATATTCATTGTTACTGGTTCAAGTTGCATTTGAAGGTTATCAAGACGCTTAGACATAAGCGTTAGTTGAATTGTTTCCTCTGGCTGCAAACGAATAACAAGACGATTTGGCTCGATATTACCCACGTTATCTTCGTAGATATTGTGAGATACTTTTTTGTATTCAACCACAATTTCTGCACAGCGCTTAGCCATACGTTTACCCGTACGAAGGTAAAATGGAACACCCGCCCAGCGCCAGTTATCAATATGCGCGCGAATAGCTACAAACGTTTCTGTTTTACTAGAACCTTCATTTAGCTCTTCTAAGTAACCCGGTACAATTTTACCGTTTAAGTCACCTGGTACGTATTGACCACGAACAATATTTTCATCAACATCACCACCTACTAGTGGGCGAAGTGCTTCTAATACTTTTAGTTTTTCGTTACGAATACTGTTAGCGTTAAGCTTATTAGGCGACTCCATTGCAACTAAACAAAGTAGTTGTAATAAATGGTTTTGAACCATGTCACGAAGTGCACCGGCTTTATCGTAAAAACCAGCACGGCTTTCAAGACCAACAGTTTCTGATAAGCTAATTTGGATGTTATCAATAGATTTAGCATCCCACATATTTTCAAACAATGAGTTTGAAAAACGTAGCGCCATTAAGTTTTGTACTGTTTCTTTACCTAAGTAATGGTCAATACGGAAAATTTGCTCTTCATTAAAAAATTCTGCAATTTTTCCATTAATTGCTTCAGCAGAATCACCGCAATAACCAATTGGCTTTTCAACAACAACGCGTGATGTAGGTGTAATTAAACCTTTAGTCGATAATATTTCACAACATGTGCCGTAAACAGCAGGCGGAAGCGATAAGTAAAACACGCGAGACTTAGTGCTTTCGTGCTCATCTAAAATGCCTTTTAGCACATCCCAGTTGTCGTCTGCTTCTGTAACATTACTTACCACTGGCACTAAAAAAGTAGAAAATGCTTTCCAATCTTTAGCGTTAAACTCACCTTTGCTTAAAAATTCTTGTAATGCTTTATGCGCTGTTTCTATGTATTCAGCACGTTTCGATTCTTCGCGTACTGTTGGTAGGATACGTGAGCCTTCAGGTAAGTTACCTTCTTGATATGCTCTGTACATTGCAGGTAGCAATTTGCGTAACGCAAGATCACCACCGCCCCCAAAAATTATAATATCAAAAGGATTAAGCATAGTTACTCTCTACGTTGTGATACCCAGTACATTTTATAAATGTGCGGGTATGCCTATTTATTGCTAGATTAGATGGCTTTTATAGCTGTATTTAAATAAAAGCCTGCTGAATTGTTCTGTATCGATGATTTATTATTATTTTTATCATTGCGCTTATTAAATGAGCCTTAGGGGCCCTGTATCTCCTCTCACAAAAATACAGACCCTAAGCACTCCAGCGCTACCCGTTCAAAGGTACTCGGTTTACTTACTTGCGTAAGCGAATTTTTTACTGCGTACGGTTTTGTTTGTAGTACGCCATTAAGCCGTTTGTCGAACTATCATGAGCGTGTTTAACGCTTTCATCAGTAAGTTCACTCTCAATTTTAGATGCTAAACCTTTACCCAGTTCTACACCCCATTGGTCAAACGAACATATTTCTAAAATAATGCCTTGGCAAAATATCTTATGCTCATACAGTGCAATTAAACGGCCCACTGTTTTAGCATCTACTGTATCTAATAGCATAGACGTTGTAGGACGATTGCCTTGATGAATTTTATGATTTAATAACTCATCAATCTCTGCTTGCGATTTACCCTTAGCGGTTAAATCAGCGGTAACCTGCTCTGCATCCATACCACTCATCATTGCTTCTGTTTGTGCAAAGAAGTTTGATAATAAAATATCGTGATGCTTATCAACATTCACTTGTGGTTTAACTGATGCAATAAAATCTGCAGGTACAATTACATTACCTTGGTGTAAACACTGATAAAACGCGTGTTGACCATTAATACCCGTCATGCCCCAAATAATTGGAACTGTAGTATAAGGTACCGTTTCGCCTGCAAAGTTAACGTGTTTACCGTTACTTTCCATTTCGCCTTGCTGTAAATACGCAGGCAACATATGCAGTGCTTGGTCGTACGGTAATATAGCTTGCGCTGTGTAGCCTAAAAAGCTCGTATTCCATACACTAAGCAATGCCATAATTAATGGTATATTTTGCTCAAACGGCGCAGATTTAAAGTGCTCGTCTATTTCAAACGCGCCTTCTAAAATTGCTTCAAAGGCGTCGTAGCCTAAATATAAAGCAATTGGTAAGCCTATCGCACTCCAAAGTGAAAAGCGACCGCCAACCCAATCCCACATAGTGAATACGTTTTCGTCGCTGATACCAAAGGCTGCCGTTTTTTCTAAATTTGTACTTACTGCAACAAAGTGTTTTGCAATTGTACTTTCATCTTTTGTTGTTTGTAAAAACCAGTCAACCGCTGTTTTAGCATTTGTCATGGTTTCTGACGTAGTAAATGTTTTTGACGAAATAACAAATAATGTTGTTTCAGGGTCAATGGCTTTTAATATAGACGAAATTTGTACACCGTCAGCATTAGATACGTAATGAACATTTAACGTATCATCAGCAAGTGCTTTTAATGCCTCGGTTGCCATTTGTGGGCCAAGGTTAGAACCACCTACGCCAATACTTACAACATCTTTTACCGCTTTACCGGTATAGCCTAACCATTTACCGCTACGAACTTTTTCTACAAACACTTTAATTTTAGCTAATTCGTTGTCTACGGCTTGTGTTACGTTTTCGCCATCAACGATTAATGGAGTGTGAGCACGATTACGAAGTGCCGTATGTAGTACTGAGCGATCCTCGGTGATATTTATTTTTTCACCGCTAAACATTTTATCGCGCCACGATGCAATATCACATTCTTTAGCAAGCGACATTAAGTTAGCAAAAACATCGTTATCAATAAGTTGCTTAGAATAGTCGAATAGTACGCCAGGTACTTGAGTCGAAAACTGAGAAAAGCGCGTGTCATCTTGTGCAAATAACGTTTTCAGATGTGTTTGTTTCATCTTAGCTGCACTTAGTTCTAGTGCTTGCCAACTTGCTAGTTGCGTTCGGTTAGACATGGAAATATCCTCTAGTTTTTTCAATCAATTGATTTAAAAATGTTTTTTATAAAAGCAAAACTCTTAACACTGCTTATTTACACTAAAATAAAGCGCCGATAGTATAACTAAAAATGCAAAAAAAGTGCTGTTTTTATAATTTTAGATGCCGATGATAACGCAATTTTTAGCTTTTGACACCGGTATCATAAAAATTTTATAAATTAATTTACCCGCAATTTTAAAGGCAACGGGATAGCTTAATCAATCAAAATGAAATATTAATGAATTTTTCTCAGCACAATAATTACTTTTTATAGTTATTCACTAATTATTAGGGCCTGTTTATCTTTCGAAGTTAAATTTGCAGCAGTGTGTTTGGCATTTAGGCAAGGCAGAGCCTATGTAGTGTGGTTATTCCCCATAAATAGGCGATAACGTGGAATAAATGCCAAACACGCGCTGCCCGAAGGGTTCTGCCTAGGGGCAATTTACTCTTTGTTACTCGGTTTTTACTTAGCCCACTAGGTTACAAACCTCACGCCGCGATTAAATAGCCCCTAGATTGAACAAATTTTAATCCTGAAAGGTCAACAGGCCCTAGGGCTTGTTTACCTTGCGAGCAAATAAGCCTTAAAAACAAAAAAATCGGCCCTAAAGCCGATTTTGTATAAATTACAATCTTTGTTTAATTACTAAGCGCTAACCCGCCACTTAGGTTATAAACCGTTTTGTATCCTAGTTGCATTAAATTAGTTGCAGCAATTTTTGAGCGGTTACCACTACGGCATAATAAAATGTACTTGTTATTTTTGTTTAATTGCCCTTCAAATACCGCATTTGCCATTCTGCTAAGTGGTATATTTAATGTTTTTTCATCTAGCGTATTAAATAACTGAGCAACATTATTTGCTCCATGCTCATACGGCTCCCGAGTATCTATTAAATATGTATCGCTGGTGTTTAACATTACTTTAGCGTCATCAAAATTTAATTGCTGTGTATCAACCTCAGGTAACGCATTTACATAACCACACAATTGCGTATTATCTACTTGTTTTGAAGCGTCGTACTGCTGTTTTTGTATTGCAAATTCATCAACTGAAATACTGCCGCTCACTAACGCATCAAGAAGTGGCGTTTGGTTTTGCTGTACAGCCCAGTTCATGGCAAAACATTGTTGGTAGTCGTGCCCTGAGCAAATAATACTGGTGCTATTAAGTTGCTCGCTCATTGCTAAAATAGAGCGTGCCATTGCTTTTGCATCCCCACCTATAAGCGATGTATTGCCAAGCCCTGCAGGCAGTATTAAATCACCACAAAAACAGTAACGCGTTTCGCCATTACTGTTTTTTAATAAATAACTTACACTGTCTTTGCTGTGCCCAGGTGTAACTACTTTTTCAAGTACGTCGTTTGCCAAGTTAATACTTGCTGTATTTAGCGGCCAACCTAGCGAATCAACCTCACCTTTTACAACTCTTGAGTCAAGAGCGCTGGTTAGTAAATTAGTCGCTGACTCTCGCTCTTGATGCAGATGAGTATTAAGCACCGCCGATATAGTTAAGTTTTGTGTATTAGCTATTTTTTCAAAGCGCGGAATAAGCTCAATAATAGGATCGATAATTACAGCGTGTTTATCATCGCTTACATAAAGCCAACTACATGCTCCTTGGTGCCTAAACTGAGTAAGGCCCAGTGCGCATACTTCTTGTTGTGGTGTGGTGCTGTCAGATACGATTAAACAGTTTGCCTGTAGTATTGCTTTAAGAGCGCGAATACGCACACAAGCATCATCAATATCGTGTTGTGTTGCAGCAGGTCC
The DNA here is from genome assembly GCF_002836695.1 of Pseudoalteromonas sp. 78C3. Lineage (NCBI taxonomy): Bacteria > Pseudomonadati > Pseudomonadota > Gammaproteobacteria > Alteromonadales > Pseudoalteromonadaceae > Pseudoalteromonas > Pseudoalteromonas sp. 78C3. Next base: position 13,469 of record NZ_PJAV01000127.1, on the reverse strand, counting down.
AAACGATAGCCTAATCGCGTTTTCGCTTTGCCACTTACTTGCACCCATTGCATCTAAAACAAAACTTGTTGATGCGCCTGTACTACAAGCCGAGCCTCCACTTACACGAATGCCCGCGGCGTCAAATAAATCAATCACTTCTTTGCTCGTTAAATCGTTAACAGCAAAGTTAAGTGTGGTAGGCACGCTATAAGCAAAATCATGATTGAATGTAATATCGCCAAAGGTGTCTTTTATCGCGCTTTGTAACTGGCTTCGATAAGAGTTAAGTATGCTAATTGGTTTAAATGTATCGTCTGATTTATCAAGCAACATACTAAATAGCTTATTTAACCCTGCAATACCGGGTAGATTTTCGGTGCCTGAGCGCATTCCACTTTCTTGACCGCCACCCGCTATAAAAGGTGTGTACGCACTGCCACTACGAATATATAAAAAGCCAATACCTTTAGGTGCATAAAGCTTATGCCCCGAAAAAGGTGCGTAATCTATTGTTGTGTCACTTAGTGCGAGCGCTTGTTTACCGAGCGCCTGCACGCAATCCACCATCCACGATACATTTTTATTACGGCTACGAATCACCTGCTCAATAGCGGGTAAATCTTGATATACACCGGTTTCGTTATTAACGGCCATGGTGCAAATCATCAATGCGTTATCTATATGTTTAGCTATAAAATCTAAATCTAAAATACCGTTACTATCAACCGGAATAGCAAGCACTTCAGCATTAACGTCTAGTACGCTATTCCAGTGCTTAAGTGTATTTGGCACCGCTTTGTGCTCAGTAGCGCCATATAATAATACAGGGTTTTTAATCGGGTGTTTTTTAGCATCAATTAACGTAGAAACCACCGCAGTTTGAATGCCTTCTGTTGCGCCAGAGGTAAATAAAATATCGCCATTACTTGCGCCAATAACTGTGTGTGCTTTTTGACGTGTTTGTTCTAATAAATGCTTGGCTTGAATACCTGTAATGTGCGGGCTTGAAGGATTACCAAAACATATTTGCATGGTATGAGAAACAACATCAGCAATACAAGGCAACACAGGGGTCGTTGCGTTTGCATCAAGGTAAACTTGTTTTACTGGCTCATCGTGCAATAAAAACTCAGACATTAAAAAACGCACCTTATTACTAAAAAATATATCTTATTACCAATAGTACATAAATTTACAGGTAATGAGTAATAATCAATTAGCACTAGAGGTGCGTTTACTATGCTTTTTTAGACTAAAAGTCTGTTTACTTAACTATTCACTGACCTCTTTACTTATCTCTTCATGCGTTGACGACCAAGCTGTTATTAGCGCTTTTACTAATGAAGCCAACGGGATGGCAAAAAATACGCCCCAAAATCCCCATAAGCCACCAAAAAATAATACCGCGACAATTATAAATACCGGATTTAAATCAACCGCCTCAGAAAACAGCAGTGGTACAAGTACGTTGCCATCAAGCGCCTGAATAATTCCGTAAATAATTAAAATGGTCCAAAACTGTGTTTCTAATCCAAACTGAAACAGCGCAACTGCCGCTACCGGAATAGTGACGAGTGCCGCGCCAATAAATGGAATTAATACCGACAAGCCAACAAGCACACCAAGTAGTGCGGCGTAGCGTAAATCTAAAACAGTAAATGCAATAAAAGACACACCACCAACAATTAAAATTTCAAACACTTTACCGCGAATGTAATTCATAATTTGTTGATTCATTTCGTGCCACACTTGCAAAATCAAGCGTCGTTGCTGCGGGATCAGTTTAGCAATACTCCCCGTTAGCTCCAGCTTATCTTTAAGCATAAAAAACACCAGTAACGGCACAAGTACTAAATATATAAGCCATGCAACAACATCTTTTAATGAGGTTAGTGAAAACGACAATACAGTTTGACCAAACTCAATGATTTTAGCTTCTACCGTTGCAACAATAGCTTGTACTTGATCTATGTTAATTAAACTTGGGTATTGTTCAGGTAAAGCCATTAAATAAGACTTCCCTTGCTCTAACATATGCGGGGTTTCTTGCACTAAGTTACTGGTTTGCTTCCAAAGCACTGGGCCAATAACCAAAATAAGGGTGAGCATAATGCTAATAAATATCAACATTACAATAATCGTTGCAGTAAAACGTTTTAAGCCAACGCGCTCTAAATGAACAACCGGCCAATCAAGTAAGTAAGCAATAACCAATGCTACAAGCACAGGAACAATTAACGAGCCAAAAAAGTAAAGTAAGGCCACTGAGGCTAATAATAAAAATAATAAGGTAGACGAATGAGGATCCGAGAACTTCCTTTCGTACCATGTTTTTACGTATTCAAACATGTAATGGCTCCACTAATAACAACCCACGTTGTTTATCAAAATTGTAACTATAAGCATTTTTTTTCAAAAAACGTTCAATATCGTTCGCACTTTCACCTTTATTAAGACTAAAAGTGATACGTTGTTTTGAAGATTGCGCACTTCGTAGCGCAAGTTTAAACTGCACAAATTGCTGAGGGCATTTAAACTCTTTTAAATCGCGCTCTACCATAACTACTTTATCCGTATAGTAAATGAATAATAAGTCGCATATTTACGGTCAATATACTTATATACCCAAACCATTGTAACTTTTTGTTAAAACAATACCTGCAATAGTTTATCCTTATAACATAACTAGCAGTAAGGATAAGTTAATGCCTGGCACGCATAATAAAGCGCAACTACCCAGTAATCCAACACTCAAAGAGATTAATTGGTTTAAAAAGCAAATTAACTGGGGCGAACTACCTCCTTTTTATCACCTTGTTGCCTCATCAATAAGCGAATCTGAAGGGATTTTAGATCATGGATTCGATAATGCAGTTAAACAACTTATAGATAAACGCAATTGGAACTTAGATCTATTAGAAGGCCATGAAGACAGCCTTGGTGTAATACACACTAAACATAAGCCACGTATTGCGCTGCACCAAGTTTTTACCGACAGAGGCTTTGAGCTATGGGCACAGCCTTATGCTAAAGATGTTATTGTTGACCAATACATAAAAAATAATCGCTTTATGGAGTTTAGAGTGTGGGATCCACATTCAATGAAAAACCTGATCAGAATAAGTCAGTTACATAAGTTTATTGGCTTTTATTTTGAACGGGGCGACAAAGCAGATAAAGCCATTATTTTACATGCACATAAAGTAGTACATAAAATTATTACTTTTTTGCAGCGAGAATTGAACGTTGTAAAGCTTGATGGAGTCACAATAAAAGAACTATACCAATTGTGCGAAAAAGACAGCCGTGCAAGCAGTGACGAAATAGACATAGCCAAAATTGCAATTGGCGAACAAATTAACAAGGAATAAAATGCAGCTAAAATCAGCATTTATCACTTTATGCAGTGCCGCGCTTACGTTTAGCTTATTAGTAAGCGAACCTTTAAAAGCGCAAACCAATTTTACACTTCCTGATTTAGGAACATCTGCATTACAAGCACTGCCACTTGAAAAAGAACAAGCTATTGGCGAAGTAATGATGATGCAAATACGAGGTTCATCGCCAGTTATAAACGACCCTGTGCTAGATGAATACCTCACGACTATTGGCCGTAAACTTGTTGCTAATGCTAACGATGTACGTTTTCCGTTTTCGTTTTTTTGGATAAATAACTCAGAAATAAATGCGTTTGCATTTTATGGCGGGCATGTAGGTGTACACACCGGGTTAATAGCTCAAGCCGATAACGAGAGCCAGTTTGCTTCGGTACTTGGTCACGAAATTGCTCACGTAACACAGCGCCACTTAGCACGTAGAATACAGCAGCAACAAGATAACAGCGCGCTGACCATTGCCGGTATGATTGCAGGTATATTAGCAACCGTTGTTGCACCCGACGCGGGTATTGCCATTATATCTGCCAGCCAAACACAATCTGCTTTTAGTCAGTTAACGCATAGCCGCTCAGCTGAGCAAGAAGCTGACCGTATAGGCATGCAAACACTTAATAATGCAGGATTTGATCCCCGTGCATCGAGTGAGTTTTTAACTAAACTTGCAGCGCAAATTCGCTATAAATACAAGCCACCAGCATTTTTGCTAACTCACCCATTACCAGAGAGTCGTGTATCAGATGTACGTTTGCGTGCAGAGCAATTTCCTGTGCGCCTTATGAATGCGAGCCTTGAGTTTAATTTAGCAAAAAGTCGAGTGCTTGCCCGCTATGACAACAAACCAGAAAACGCAGAAGATCTATTTAGAAAGCTACTGCGCGAAAATACCTACAACAACACTGCATTAAAGTATGGCTTAGCCATAAGCTTGCTTGATCAAAAAAAGCTTGATGAAGCAGCGCCAATATTAGACGAGCTTTTAAAAAACGATCCTAAAAACTTATTTTATATAGATACCCATACCGATTTACTTATTGCACAAAAAAAGGCAGATGAAGCCGTTAAGTTTTTAGCGGATTTAAATCAGTATCGCCCTAATAATCAGGTAATTACACTTAACTATGCCAACTCAGCACTTGAAGCTGAGCAATATGAGCTTGCTGAAAATATTTTAAAGAGTTTTTTACTCGAAAAGCCAGATCATAACTTAGGCAAACAACTCCTTGCTGATGCGTATAAAAAACAAGATAAATTAGCCTCTTATCACGAAGCTAACGCCGATGTATTAGCGCAATATGGTGCTTATTTAAAAGCCGCAGACGAAGTACAAAAAGCACTAAACTTTGTAGAGCCTACTCAACTTGTAAAGCAACAACGTTTAAAAGCACTACTTACCCAGTATCGACTTTTACAAAAAGAGCTTGCAAGACTTTAAGTCTGCAAGCGCTTACCCTAAAATAGACGCAATTCACACTTTGGAATCATTTTATGTCTGTTACTATTTACCACAACCCACGTTGTTCTAAATCACGCGAAACGCTAGCACTACTGCAAAGTAAAGCAATAGAGCCAAGTGTTGTAGAGTATTTAAAAACGCCTCTTACACACGAGCAAATTTCAACGCTTGTAATCCAACTTGGTTTTTCATCCGTACGTGAATTAATGCGCACAAAAGAAGATGACTACAAAGCGCTTAATTTAAAAGATGAAAGCAGTGAATCAGCATTAATAGATGCCATGGTACAAAATCCAAAACTAATTGAACGCCCTATTGTAGTGAATAACAATAAAGCAGCGATTGGTCGTCCACCAGAAAACGTACTAAGCGTTTTATAATGAGTGCAACCATAGTGGTGCTTTATCACTCAAGCCATGGCTCAGTTGAAGCAATGGCTCATGAAATAGCAGAGTCGATAGAGCAACAAGGCGCTACAGCACTGCTTCGCACCTTTGTGGCTAAAAATGCGCACGACATTGTGATCACTAAAGATGATTTAATAAATTGCGATGGTTTAGCATTTGGTACACCAACCCGATTTGGCATGATGGCCTCTCAAGCTAAAAGCTTTTGGGAAACCACCAGCGACTTATGGTTAAAAGGTCAGTTAATAGATAAGCCAGCGTGTGTGTTTTCGTCATCAAGCAGTATGCATGGAGGTAATGAAGCAACCTTACTTAACTTATCTCTGCCACTATTACACCACGGTATGATGCTACTGGGCGTGCCGTACGATGTACCCGAACTACTTGCAACACAAACAGGTGGAACACCATACGGTGCAACACACGTTGCTGGCAGCGCTAATAGTGCACAGCTAAGCAAAGACGAAATTAAAATATGCCAAAGCGTTGGTAAACGCCTTACTCACATTGCGAGAAAACTTAAATGAATACAGCTGACAACCCAGCTAAAAAGCCGATTACAGTAAAGTTTCAGCGTGCCGCACTATTTGGCTATGTAGGTTTACTTGTTCTTATTCCACTGTGGATGTATTTTGTGCCACCTCTAAATGGTAATGCGAGTTTAGTGTCTTTATTTTTGCCTATTATTCCGTTACTACTGCCGTTAAGAGGCATAATTAAAGACAATACATATACTTATGCGTGGGCTAACTTTGTTGTAATGCTGTATTTTATTCACGGGCTTACCATGCTGTGGGCAGCGCCAGATGAGTTAATTTGGGTATTGCTAGAGCTTGTGTTTGCCTCTTCAATGTTTATTGGCTGTACTTACTACGCAAGACACCGCGGACAAGAACAAGGTTTAAAAATCCGTAAGCTTAAAGAAGAACTAGCTGAAGAAAAAGCAGCAAATGAGCACGGTAAATAAGGCTTAACCATAAACGGTTATAAATACAAAAAACGCGCTTAAATTGCTTTAAGCGCGTTTTTTATTAGCTGTTTAAAAGTGACTAAACTAAATCACTTAAGGCAGCTAGCACCACAATACTCGCCAACCCTATTTGAGCAATTAAGCTAATAAACGAAAAGCCTCTAAGCACAAATAAACCCCAAGGGTGTTTAATATGTGGATATAACGCACAGCGTTTTAAAGTGGTCGCAAAGAAAAAACAAATCACTGCCGCCATAGTTAAACTCAGCGTCAGCTCACTTTTAATAGAGAGTGTTTCATCAAAAAAGAAGAACAACTGCAAAGGCAGCAATATAGTGACAATAGCGTGCAGCACATGTACTTTTTTAATGCGATCGAACTGCCCTTCTGGCGAAAGCTCTTTAATACCAAAGTCACGCTCTAAACATTTAACCAAGTTATTAGCTTTAATACTAACCGCCAAACGGTAACAACTTAAACCTTCTTTATTGCGCGCTCTAAAGTTATAGCCCGCTTTAATAAGCAGCACCATTAACGATTCATTTTTAGCAAATACAGCGTAATGAAGTGCTGTGTTACCTAAATTATCAACCGCTTTTTTGTCTTGCTTTGCAAGTAGCGTTTCAACCACATTTACAAAGCCTTTTTCGGCGGCCCACATAAAGGCTGTTTTATTGTTTTCATCAGCAAGAACACCTGTAGCGCCTTGCTCAATAAAACGCATTGCCATTGTTTGCTTGGCTGTTTTTTTACGTAGGTGCGTTAATAATGCTTTTTCTAGCAGTACAACAGAGTCAACATCAGGAGAAACCTGTGTAAGCAACGTAAAATAGTCTTTACCCGCTGCTACTTTTTCGCTGGCAAGTTCAGAAAGAGTATCTAAATCAGCAATAGACTCTGGAATAAACGCACTTAAGCGCTCTCTAAAATCAACTTCTTTCCAAAGGGCTAGTGTATCTTTTGCCGAAAGTTTACTTTTATTATTTAGCGCATGCTCAATTAAGGTGAAGTAGCGTTTACTAAAAAATAAATCAACTAAAGACAGTGGCGTATCTATGGTATTTTGTGCAGCCACGCTTGCGTATTTTTCAAGGCGCTGGCACAGCATAAGCACTAAGCTTTCAGGGGTGTATTCATTATCGTAGTAATGGCTTTTAACCGCACTAATATACGCTTGTGCGTCTTCGTCATATTCAGAGATATGTTGAAAATAACATTCTTCAAATGGCTCTAACGGGGTTAGCCATGCCAAATAATAAATAGGCGGTAACACGGTGGTGCATACACCATCGTCTTCATTTGTAGAACGACAAGCAGGCCAAGCTTCCAAAGCATCTAAAATAAAGGCACCGTTTTGTTCTACCAGTCCTTTAATAAGTAATGGGTATTCCTTTGGCCAAATCAGTACATTTTCCATTAAAACAACACAACTCCAGTGTGGCTTGGGGGTGGTAAGTTATATCAGTTTTTAGCTGACACCACGCTTAATCAAAGTGTCGATATTCTAGCACACCTTTGTTTTGCTGCTAGCGCAAAATTACGCAATAACAACAATCCTTTACTTACAAATATAAAAACGGCCAAGTACATAAGTAATTGGCCGTTTTTGAGGTTGGAGTTGGGCTTAATCAGAGCCAGACAAATAGTCTATTTACTTTTTAACTCGCTAATAACTTGATCTAAACCCACTTCAGAAATACGTTGAATAATCTCTTTTTGCTTAGCACTTAATAGTGAAATGCCTTCGGCAACAATATCGTATACTTTCCACTCATCATTTTTACCTAAACGAAGCTTAAAACTTAAGTCGATTGTAGGCGCATTTGGCTCAATAATTTGTGTATTAACAGTTGCGTACTCAGAGTCACTTTTTGCGTTATTACGCTCAAATACTACTTTTTGACCTGTGTACTTCATTAGTGCACCAGCGTATGTACCTGTTAAGTAATGCTCTACTGCATCTATAAATTGAACTGCCTGCTCGCGCTCAATGCCTTTAATGTGCTTACCTAATAATTTAAACGATACAAACTTAACATCGATATGTGGCATTAAACGTTTTTCAACAATGGCAGCCATCGCGTCTTTGCTTGCTGTCCCTTTTGAATTTACTTGGCCAATGTCTGCAAATAGCTTATCGGCTACTGATTCAAGTAACTGATCTGGCGATTGCTGAGTTTGTGCAAATAACGAACTACTAAAAAAAGCAGTGGCTAAAACGAATAGTTTAAAGAGTTTCATAATTGTATATGTCTGTGTGATTAAGATGGCTGTAATTTACGCGAACTATACGCAATAAAAAAGGCACAAATAAGCAACTTATTAATGCCCAAATCGCACCAATAAAATAACTAAAATAAATTCAAGCAGTTAGAAACCTCCATTAACAGGCCATATACAACCGGCATTTTGTCCTCATTGTAATTGTTAATAGGTCGCCCTTATCATTTAGTTATCACTTGAATCAGACAAAAATTTGGCACCTATGAAAACGTCACTTAAAACACTTATTATCTCTTTTGTATTAGTAGTTTCACTTTTTGGTAAACTTGCTTTTGCTCAATCGAACCACGGTTATGCCGTTGATTTTCTCAAAGGCGAAGGTAACGTAAACGGCGTTAAGCTTGCGTATCAGTATCATGCACCTAGCATGCAAAATATAATTGGTGATGCACGCTTTTACTTTGAAACCAGCGTAAATATGTGGGAATACCGCCACGGCGATGAAACACAATCAAACCTAGTACTTGCTATGTCACCTGTGCTGCAATTTCCTGCTTTTAGTTTTAACAACACCCCATTTTATGTAGAAGCAGGGATTGGTGTATCACTGATTGATGAAACGCAGTTCGCCGGTAAAAACATAAGTACTCACTACCAGTTTGAAGACCGCATAGGCCTTGTTGCCGACTTTGGTCATACTAATGTTGCCCTTAGAGTTATTCACTATTCAAACGCAGGCTTTAAAGAGCCAAACCCAGGACTTAACTTTTTAACGCTTTCGGTAGCTAGACGTTTTTAAGGTTATTGATTGTGTTTAAAGTTATTGATTATGTTTTGAGTAATTTAATTGCTGTTATAGCGTAAAACGGTCACACTTAAACGTACTAAATATTAAGTGATACTGCGATGCAAACTTGGCATATTGTAATTATTGTCGCCGTTGTTTTTGCCATTATTATTGGTAATATTGCGCTGATTAGACTCTCTGCAAAAACGGAGTTTAAAAAGCCCAACGCCAATATTAAAAATGCAACAGACACAAAAAAGCCCTGATTAATCAGGGCTTTTTCAACAATACCAATTCGCTTAATTATATTTTCGTTAATTTAGCCTACTAACCAATGCGCCATTAGCGCAATAACAGGTAAAGTAATTAGCGTTCGCAAAATAAATATAATAAACAACTCTAAAATATTTACCGGTATTTTACTGCCAAGTAAAAGTGCGCCCACCTCAGACATATAAATAAGCTGAGTTACACTCATTGCGGCAATAATAAAGCGCGTTACATCACTTTCAATTGTCCCTGCTGCTAATATTGACGGAATAAACATATCAGCAAAACCAACCATAATAGTTTGCGACGCTGCGGCTGCTTCAGGTACTTGTAATAACTCTAAAAATGGCACAAACGGCATACCTAAATACTGAAATATAGGCGTATGCTCAGCAATGATCAGTGCAAATGTACCTACCGCCATAACCACAGGCAATACACCAAACACCATATCAAGCGCGTTATGTAAGCCCTCTTTTATAGTACCTTTAACACCCGTTGAGTTATCTGCTTTAGCTAATGCAACATCTAACGAATGACCAAATAAGGTTTTATGACCCGGAATTGTTTCAGCGTCTCTATCTGGCTCAGTACCATCAATCAGTAAGTCTTTTTTAAAGCGCAGTGGTGGTAATCGCGGCACAATAATAGCGGCAACAATACCGGCTAAACATACCGTTGCGTAAAACGGTGCAAATAAGTATTCAAGTTTAACTTGCCCAAGCACCACTAAACTAAACGTAATTGAAACCGCTGAAAACGTAGTACCAATAATAGCCGCTTCGCGTTGTGTATAGTGCTTTTGATCGTACTGCCTTGCAGTCATCAAAATACCCACACTACCATCACCTAACCACGATGCAGTACAGTCAACCGCACTTCTACCTGGTACACCAAATACAGGGCGCATTACTTTAGTCATTAACGTACCAGCAAGCTCTAGTAGACCAAAGTTAATTAATAGCGGCAGTAATAAGCCCGCTAAAATAAATACCGAAAACAACACTGGCAATAAGTCATTTAATACCAGCGCGCCAGTATTGGCCGAGGTAATCATTTCGCTGCCTAGGCTTAAGTACGTCATTAAACCAAACGCCATACCAAATAAGCGCACCACCAGCCATGTCCAGCTCACATCAAATAAATGCTTTAATAAAGGTGAGTTACATATAGCGGCGGGTTTAAACACTTTAGTAATTACAGAAATAACCCCTGTAATACAAATAATGAGAGTAATAATTGCTTGAGCAGAGCCAAGCATCATTGCTTGAACCGCTTTTGCCATAACGGCAATAGGAATGGTCATCCCTTGCGAGGTACTAATGGGTGTCATAAATAAAAATACACCAATTAACGAAGGAACCAAAAAAGTAAACCAAGTGCGCCACGTGTAGTGTGAACGATGAGGTAGCTGAGACATATTTATTAACCTATAAAAACCACAAAAAGAGCATAGCGCTCTTTTTGTGGTAAAACTTATTATTATTTAAATTTTAATGCCGCGCTGAATGAGTGCTGCTTCTAATGCTTGTTGTAAACCATTCATAGTACCTGGCTCAAGCGTTTCGCCTTTGTCATCCATCCACGTTAAACTAGTACCGCCTTCTTTAGTTTTACTTACTAAAATTTGGTATTGGCCTTCATCAATAGGTAGTTGAGCTACGTCATCACCCCAAATTGAATCCCAAACACTTGTTTCTGGTTTAGTGTAATCAGCAGTAATTAAGCCCGTATCTGGGTTAATTTCAACAATAGTGAACGACAAGCGCTCTAAAAATCCAGAGAAACGGTCAAACACAGCTTCGTAAGATTGCTCAGTTACAAGTGCTGCATTACCTTTATTATCAAAGCCCATTTCAAGAGAAATAATACCTTGGCGTTTACGCATATCAACTTCAAGTTGACGGTAACGGTAATCAAACTCGCTCACTACTTGGTTAAGCGCACGTACTTCTAGCTGCTGCTTGAGTAAGTCTGTTAGCGTTTTATCACCTTTAAAATCAATCAGCTCTACACGTAAAGACGCAGTGCGTTGATGTGACTTTTCTTCAATAGTGAATCTGAACTTTTCTAAATCATCGTTAACTTCATCGCCCCACCACCAAAAACCTTCTTCGGTTTTAATGATTGAGTACCAATCAGTTTCAATAATACCAAGTAGCTTATCTTCTTTAGTTGTGCCCGCGTTATTATCAGCTAGGACAGATTTAATCGTATCCCAAAGAAACTCATCTAAATCAGCAATGCCATCATTTTTATCAAAATAAATACGCGCCTGTTTATCTGTCTCTTCTACCCAACTGCCTTTCGCAATTGTTAATACTTGTGCCGGTGGGCGGTAATTTGTAGCTTCAGGATTATTGTCGTATTGACCTACATCCATTTTATAAACTGGGTCTTGAGCTGGTTGAGATAACGACGCTGGTGCTTTTACAGGCTCATGCGTACGATAATTACGCTCGTCATGTGCCTTATTAATAAATACACTACACCCTGATAAACTTACCAATACACTTACTGCAAGTGCTTTTGGGATCCAATACTGCACAGATATTTCTCCTTAGCATACCCTTTAATTGTTTTAACAAATATATGAGTGGGTAATACCGATTTGGTTCAGTGTAAAATCAATATTAACTTTACATTTATTATTTGGCTGCCTAAATGCAATAAAGTTCAGCACTTCAACTTAGTAAGCAACTAAGCGCAAATAAGCAAATTTTAGCTATGGTACTTTCCCGTGCCAGTAAAAACAAGAAACACCGCACTTTAAAAGCGCTTAATTAGCGTGTGCTGTAGTTTAGAGCCCTTTTTGTGTTAAACTTCGCCGCCGTGCAACTTCTCGTGTGTATTTTTGGTGTTGCCAACTCGGTTGATATAATCCAAGTAACAAGGTATTTGAACTCATGACTGCATTTTCAAATCATCAAATTGTTTTAACAGCGATTGGCGAAGACAGACCCGGTATAGTAAGTGAACTAACCCAACTGGTTAGCGATTGCCACTGCAACATTATTGACAGCCGTATTGCTATTTTAGGCTGCGAATTTACCTTCATAATGCTACTTAGCGGCGACATGTCGGCAATAAGCCGCATAGAACACGTACTGCCCACTAAAGCCATGGAACTTGGCCTGCTAACCATGATGAAGCGTACAGCAAGTCATACTCCTAGCGAATTTTGTGCAGGTTACACACTAGAATATACAGGCATAGACACCCCTGGCACATTGAGCAAAGTAACGCGCTTTTTTGCCGACAATAATATTAGTATTTGCTCACTTAAGTCAGACACTTATTCCCAAGAAGACAACATAAAGATGCGTTGTGAACTTGAATTCAACATACCTGTTGATGTAGATATAGATCAATTTAAAATTAGTTTTGAGAGCCTTTCTCACACACTAAACGTAGATTATATTTTTAAACGAATTCGTTAAGGATGCTAAACATGAACACAATTAGTCCATTACAAGCTGGCGATACTGCACCCGCTTTTAGCCTACAAAACCAAAACGACGAAACAGTAACATTAAGCGAGCTGTTAAAAGAGCAACAAGTGCTTGTGTACTTTTACCCTAAAGCGTCAACGCCGGGTTGTACTGTACAAGCCGAAAACCTGCGCGATGAGCAAGCACAGCTTGCCAAATTTAACACCCGCGTTGTAGGTATTAGCCCTGATCCAATTAAGCGCCTTAAAAACTTTGAAACTAAAAAAGAGCTTAATTTTGATTTATTAGCCGATGAAGACCACGCCATTGCTGAAGCATTTGGTGTATGGGGCTACAAAAAATTTATGGGTAAAGAGTACGATGGTATTCACCGCCTGACGTTTTTAGTAGGCCAAGACGGTAAAATAAAACACCTATTTGATAAGTTTAAAACAAAAGATCATCATCAAGTAGTGTTGGATTATCTTGCAGCAGAATAAGCTAACGGCTGAGTAAGTTAACTACCAGCTATTAGACAAATACAGAAA
>NZ_PJAV01000126.1:0-49639 GCF_002836695.1 Pseudoalteromonas sp. 78C3 | reverse complement strand
TATTCAATTCTATTTTTAAAAATAAGCTGTCATGCTAATATCTATATAGGATTTTAAAACGTGAATTTTCAAGGAAGAACGAGGTGTTTAGTAAATTCGGTTTCAGTGGTAAATCAGACCTTTTCTTACGGCTAGGGGATGGGTTTGGTAAAGGGTTATTTATTCTTTTAGCTGCAATTGGCACTGTATTACTATCAGTAGGGAGTGCTTTTGCTGGGAGCTTTGAATTATCACAAGGCTGGTGTTCTGCAAATGGTTTTTTGGATTCAGCAAGTTTTATTCTTTTTAACCCTTATACGGGGTTGTTGTTTGGTACATTGTTTTTCCTAATTGGTGCAGTTGGTACATATCAAGATCAAAGTAAGCAAAATAAAAGAATGAATGAGCTCGAAGAGGAAAATTCAAAACACTCGGAGACTAAAAGCGGACTTAATACAGCCCAAGAAGAAGTACAAGAAACAAAGTCTAAATTAATTGAAAAGCATAATGAGCTCGTTACGACTTTCTTAAAAGGAGTGTTTAGACAGCTAGAATTAGATACGTATGCGAGAGTATCACTTTACTATGAGCATGATGAGGAGTTCTATATTTTAGCCCGATACTCAGCAAATCCTATGTACTCAAAAATTCATCGGCAAAAGTTTCCGTTAAATCAAGGTGTAATAAGCAAAGCATGGCAGCATAATTACCATGAGGAAATTAATTGCCCTTATGCCATTGAAGACTTTGAAGCATACAAACAGTACCTTAAAGATACTTATCAATATGAAGTTGATAAGATAAATGCACTAGCAATGAATAGTTGTAGGTATTACGCTAAAGCAATTGCTGATGCGGATGTTCATATAGGTGTTATAGTATTTGAAAGTACACAAACAAACTTTCTTGAAGGTAATCTCAAGGAGCTGGTTAATCAGTATTGCGATAATCACCAAGGACAAATTTCTAAGTTTGTTAGAGATAGTTTGAACTTTGATAAAGAGGTAACAATCAAACGATCTGGTATACAGCTATCAGTTGAATATGATTTATTAAAAGTGTTAGGGGGTAATCATGAATAAGTTACAAAATATTATCGCTTTTATTTGTGCAAATTACCCACATAAATCAGAGCTTACGAAGGCAAGAGTGACCAAGCTTGTATATTTGGCTGATTGGTTTTCAGCGCTTTTAGACAAAAAACAAATGACAGATATTAAGTGGGTATTTAATCATTATGGTCCTTATGTCGATGATGTTGTAGATGCTGCACATAGCGGGTTTGGTTTTAAGGTCGAGCACCAAAATACTATGTATGGGACATCAAAATATGTTTTGTCTTATAACGGCAGAGAAAATAGCATTAAGCTAGAAGAGAGGGATAAAGAAATTTTGAATGCAGTGATGGAAAAGACAAAAACTATGTATTTTAATCAATTTGTCGACTATGTGTATTCAACATATCCAGTTAAAACTAAAGAAAGATATTCAACTTTCAATTTAGTCAAATTAGCAGAAGATTATTCAAGGCAAGAAGCTCCAACCAAATAGGGGTAAAGGTAAAACTGCCAGATAAGATTTACTAAATGTTCCGATTTTAACATGTTTTTTAAAAGCTTAACCCAGCACAAAACTCGAAACCTTCAGAGTTTGTGCTGTGTTCTAGAGTAAACGTAAAGAAACGGTTTTATAGCTAAGTTATTAAATGAGCTATTTCATTTCACGTACAAGCTGAGAATAAATTATCTGGTACTCAAAGATAATTAATATCAAGTCTTGTTAAGAAACTTTTTAGATGCAAATAAAGATTAATCGATTTATCAAAAAGTCTTAATTCAGTAAAGCACTCATCAACTCAATCTTTTGTTCCTTAGTTAAGTTTGCTAATAAACTTTTCATTTCAGTCATTTTATTTTCTTGCTCAATCAAGCCTGCATATTTGGCAATTGTTTCGGTTACCTTTTCCGCTGGCTCTTTAAGTTCCTCAGCAGTTAAAATTAAATAGCCAGCAGTTACGTCGCTTTTATCTGTAATATGGTTTAGAAGGCGTTTTAGGAGGTATCCTGACACTCCACTACTCTCAGCCATTGATGTAAATGTTCGGCGTAAATCATGCGAAGTAATTTTTACTCTAGCAATTTTACATACATGTTTTAATGTTTTCTTCGGATCAGTTAGATAGCCCTTTTTGCTTTTCGTCCCAAACACATAGTCAGATACCTTATATTCTTTTCGTCGATTAAATATCTCAGCTAATCGATCTGTAATAGGAAACTCGACGTCTAAGCCATTTTTTGTATCCTTGAGGATGAATATCCTATCTTCAAGGTGTACCTGTGACCACTTGAGTTGCAGTAACTCAGATCTTCTCAAACCTGAAAAGGTCAAAAATTCTAGGTAGTCACAAAAACCGACACGGCTATTTTGACGATATTTAGCAGCTTCATTTCTGACTTCATATAATGCATCTATAAATGGTTTTAGTTGTGATCGGCGCAAACGTGTTGTTTTACGCTTTATATTATTCCAGTTTCGTTTTTCAGAAAGTACACTTACAGGGTTTTCTGGAAATAATGTTCGGCCTTCTGAAGACTTATATTCAGCTTTAGCAAAGTTAAATAAAGCACGCATTAGGCGCATGGTATAATTTGCTTGAGCAGGGCTTCTTGAGGTTATTTCTCGCTGGCGCTTTAAAATCATTGTTTGATTTATATCGGCTAGGCGCTTGTTATGCCAGTCTGATAGGTAGCAATTTATTTTTTGCTGATAACCACTTTCAGTTATAGGTTTAAGATCTCTAGTTTCGATGTATGAATCAAAGGCTTCTTTTAGGGTAATAGAAGCGGCTCTAAATTGGCGCTTAAGGTCATTCGGGTTTATACCCTCAGCAATATCTGCCATTACTTTTTTGGCCATTCGCCTTGCATCATCAAGTGTAATTGATGGGAAGTACCCAAGAGTGACATTAATAGGGATATCTCTCCCTGGGATCTTTTTATAAACTCTAAATGATTTCTTACCAGCTACGGTTACATCTAAAATTAGTCCTGCCAATAGGTTGTCGTAATAGCGAGTGCGTTTACTGTTTGATTTTATCTTTTCAAGCGATAATTCTGTGAAGCGAAATTTTGTGTCTAACATATGGTGCTACCTCTGTGCTACTTTGAACGTAAAATTTAACGTTTTGAAATACATAATGATTTATGCATCAGAGGTGGGTTTTTTTCAATAACCCTATGATATAGCTATGAAAATTAGTAAATAGTTATGTCAAAAAGTAACTCGTAGTAAGTCCTTGTTTTGCAACTCATAATCGTTAGGTCCCCAGTTCGAGTCTGGGAGGGGCCACCACTTTTACAAACTTTCCAAAAAAATACCTACTCAAATTATTTAATGCTACATGAATTTAATATCGTGTAATTTATTATTCTTTATTTACCCCTAATAATAAATATAATTTAAATAAAGTTAATCCATAGATTAAGCTAAGCTTTCTTAAATTTGAAAGAGTGCGAATGCACTATTAAATTCCAGCGTTAGATCGGACGCTATTCATGCTCTGTCTTGTAAATAATAATGAGCTGCATCTGATTTCAGAATACAAAAAAAGCCCCTATTGGGGCTTTTTACTTGCTAGTGTTTACTTCTATTGCTCAAAACTACAAGAGTTAACTAATTTTTACGGTATATCTCATGCTCAATATCGTAAATATTTACGCTTAGGCTGTCTGATGCTCTGCAGTATGTTTTTAAGCATGAAAGTAGCAGTTCGCTTAACATTTGTTTTTGCTCAATTGAGCGCCCAGCCAATATATGTACCGCGATATGTATAAACCCTGATTTTCCTGCGCCAAGTTGATATTGCTGATAAGCAATAGCGCGCGTTTTTATGGTTTCTAACTCAAATAAATCGCTTTCAAAGGCGGTATTGTGAATTTTTTCTACGAGAACTTGTGGTAATACAGGGAGGTCTTCTGAGTGTTCAATAATAATGTGCGGCATTTAGGCGTTTCCTATTATGAGTTACTGCATGAGCGAGAGTTAATTGTATCAAATACAACAGGGTTCGCTAAACCCTGAGCTATCTAAAATCTTTACTTTAAACTAATTTAGTCGTATTTATTTTTGATGTTAGTATAAAAACATACAGGTGAACCTTCGCTTAGTAACGTAGGTGCTAAGTTACTTATATATTAATTAAGGATAAGTATGAAATTACCACAAAAATTTAAACGTTTAGTTTTACTTGCAGGTGCTGTTGTTACATTAAGTGCTTGCTCTGATGATGTTGCGTCGGTAAGTCTTGGGTTATTTACAACTAAAGATGTTGTAGTTAATTCGCAGCAAGATCCAATCCTTGAAGGCGTTACTTGTCATATTAGTCATATAGAGGCTAATTTGGATTTTTCTGATCCCTCTGATATGTCTATAGCGTGTCGTCAAACGGGGCCTATTACAGCGCAGCAGCTACAAAAAATAGACCGCAGTAAATCAGGTGAAGTGATATTCAAATCATCTAAAAGTATATTATTTAAATCACTAAAAGTGCGCCGTATTTACGATGCTGAGAATCGTACTTTATTGTACTTATCGTACTCAACTAAAGAATCCAGTGGTAGCCACCACCATGCGCTATCAACAGTGCCGCTATACAATACTCAAGCGTGGGATTGGGCGCTTACACAGAAAGACTAAACTAGCACTAAAACTTATAAGAGCACCTTATGTTAGCTTTATTTAAATCGGCACCTTTATTGGAAGATCAAGAGCAGCAATGGCTTATTGATACATTTATTTGGGCTGTAGAAAATTTTGATGCTGAGTTTTTTACAAAGCAAACACAAATAATACTGCCAACGGCCACTTTTTTCCCTGATTCGGTATCGAGCATTGAGGAAATGGCGAGTAATGTTTTTACCCGCGTTACTAATTACGCGGGTATGAATGCATGGCCTATTCAATTAGTCGCACCTCAGCAGTTACAACCACAAGTTTTTCCGCACTTTGAATTTAGTGATGAAATACGTGGCGAAGGCAGCCACCTAATTGTGCCGCCAAGCCATAAGGTCAGTATCTCTTTTAACCCTAATCAGATTAATCAGCCACAAGATTTAGTGGCAAGTTATGCGGGTACTCTGGCCACCATACTTATCCATCACGTTGGGGTGCTACCGCCAGGCGGTAGGGAGTATTTACCACAAGCTGCCGATGCACTTGCTTGTTTTTTAGGATTTGGTGTGATGATGACCAACACGGTGTATCAGTTTAAAGGCGGTTGTGGCTCTTGTTATAATCCATACGCTAACCGTGAAGCTAAGTTAAGTGAAACACATACGGTATTTATGCATGCCCTGATTAGTTACTTTAAAAACGATAAAGTGTCTAAAAAACATTTAAAGCCGCATTTACGTGGTCAGTTCAAAAAAGCACAAAAAGAAATTAAAGCATTGGTAAATAACTCGGCTAACCCGCTGTTATTAGCTTATTCGCCAAACTAGCAAGGATCTGCGTGGAATACTTAGATGAATTTTTACTGATTGTTATTGCTCATTTTTTTGCAGTAGCAAGCCCAGGGCCTGACTTTGCCGTAGTACTTAAGCAAAGTGTGCAACAAGGAAGGCGCAATGCATTGTGGACAAGCGCCGGTGTTGGCGCTGCTATTTTACTGCACGTTGCCTATTGCGTTTTAGGTGTTGCGCTTATTTTAACGCAATCGCCTAGTTTATTTATGGCGCTTAAGTATCTTGCCGGTGCATATTTAGCTTATTTAGGCGTACAAGCACTCAGAGCTGCAAAACCTACAGCAAGTAATGAAGGCGAGGCTGCAAAAGATGTTGAAAACAAAACCGTTCAAGAGGAACCTGTTTGGCTTGCTTTTAGGCGCGGCTTTTTCACAAATGCATTAAACCCAAAAGCCACGTTATTTTTTATGTCGTTATTTACACTCGTGATTAGCCCAACAACACCGACTAGCGTACAGATCGGTTACGGTGTGTACATGGCACTGGCTACTTGGGCGTGGTTTTCAATGCTTTCAATAATACTTTCTAGAAATAATGTAAGGGGTTTTTTCCAACAACGCGGTTATTGGTTTGACCGTGGAATTGGCGTTATTTTAATTGCCCTTGCAGTACGTGTTGTTATTTAACTTATTTAAAAAGTACAGGAGATAAAATGCCGTTATATAATTTTTCGTTTGGCTCTAATATGTCATCTAATCGCTTGTTAGCGCGCTTACCAAATGTAAAGCGTGTAGGAACAGCGGTACTTAAAGGCTACGAGCTTACTTTTGATATGCTATTTAAAGATGGCTCAGGCAAGTGCAGTATTTGCCCAAGCGATAAAGAAGATGCGCTGGTTTACGGCGTTATTTATGAGCTTAATGAAGATGAAAAAGTTATTTTAGATGGTATTGAAGGGCCAGGGTACGATTGCGTAGACATAGCCCCAACGCTTTTAACGGGTGAGACTGTAACTGCACACTGTTATGTAGCTAATACCCACAACAGCGACGTACTCCCATACGATTGGTACATAAAACACGTTCATCGCGGATCACTTGAAGCGGGCGTACCAAAAGAATACAGTGATGCGATATTAAATCGCGCACAAAAAAGCGATACCAATCAAGAGCGCGCAGCAATTGAATTTGCAGTTCATCAAAAATAATAAAATAGGATTGATATGAAATTAACCAAACTTGCCGCAATTGCACTACTAGCTGGCACTACGTTTAGTAGCTGGGCACAAGTCGATACCAACAAAATTGACGACGTTATTAAAGCGTCAATGGCACGTTTTGATGTACCTGGTATGGCAGTCGCCATTGTTGAAAACGATAAAGTGATATTTGCTAAAGGCTTTGGTGTAACTAATCTCGATACCAACAAAAAAGTAAACAAAGACACCTTGTTTGGTATTGCTTCAAACACGAAAGCGTTTACAACAGCAGCGCTTGCCAAGTTGGTTGATGAGGGGAAGTTAAGCTGGGATGACCGCGTAATTGATCATTTACCAGAGTTTAGATTATACGACTCATACGTAACACGCGAAATGCGTATTCGTGATTTATTAAGTCACCGCAGTGGGCTAGGGCTTGGGCAGGGCGATTTAATGATTTGGCCAAGTACCGATAAGTCAGTTGATGAAATTTTAGCGGGATTACAGTATTTAAAACCAGCGAGCAGTTTTCGTAGTAAGTATGCTTATAACAACTTGATGTTTGTTACCGCTGGTGAGGTGGTTGCACGTGTGTCGGGTATCAGCTGGAACGATTACATCGAAAAAAATATATTACAACCGCTGCACATGGATAACTCACGCGCGGGATTTTCACGTATTCCAAAAAGTAATAAAAACTGGGCGACAGGTCATATTCCTATGGATGGCACGCTTCATCCATTTTTTGTGAATTACCTAGAAGATTTTAGAGGCGCAGGTGCCATTGCTTCGAGTGTAAGCGACATGAGCCAATGGCTTCGTACGCAATTAGCGGGCGGTAAAATGCCAAGTGGCGAGCAACTATTTAGCGAAAAGCAACAAGCGCAAATGTGGCATCCACATATTACGTCTATGGCGTCTAAAAGTGCGTTTGAATCGTATCATCAACAGTTTAGAGGTTATGGGTTAGGTTGGAGTATTGAAGACTACCACGGCTTTAAAAAGCTAGGTCATGGCGGTGGTATTTTAGGAATGGTATCGCAAGTTACTTTATTGCCTGAGAAAAAACTTGGTATTGTTATTTTATCTAATCAACAAGCTTTTGGTGCACTTTCGGCAGTAACTCACGAAGTACTTGAAGAAGCACTTGAGCTCGAAGATAAAGACTGGGTAGAGGATTTAGCTAAAAGTCATTTTGAAGGTAAACAACATGCGTACGTTAATGCAAAACCAGAAGCCCCCGCTGACTACCAACCACAATTACCAAACATTAATTACACCGGTACATTACATGATGATTGGTATGGCGATGTAATTATTGAGCAGCTTGATAGTAAATTGCATATTGATTTTACGCATACTAAGCGCTTAAAAGGCACACTTGAGCATTACACTGGTAATACATTTATAGTTAAGTGGGATGAAAAGCTGCTTGAAGCGGATGCGTTTATTCGTTTTGAAATGAGCTCACAAAATCGTGTAAACAGCGCTAAAATGCGTGCAGTATCAACACAAGTTACCGACTTTAGCTTTGATTTTAGAAACCTGCATTTAAAAGCAAAATAGCTAATAATATTGATATTCAAGGTATCGATATTTAAAGTATCAATATAAACCAAAGTCGCAAAGCCACCCGTCGGTGGCTTTGTTATATTAAGCATTCAATTTACTTTGGCTAGGAGCATTTTATGCGTACTGCAGTTATTTCACACCCTCATTGCCGTAAACATAAAATGATAGACGACCATCCTGAGTGCCCAGAGCGCTTAGATGCAATTACCGACAGATTATTAGCCAGCGGTGTAGATGTTGGCTTAACACACCTGCAAGCACCTAAGGCCGAGCGTGAGCATTATTTACTTGCTCACGATGAAGCTTTAGTTAAGCACGTAGAAACTACACTACCAACAGAAGGGCTCGCTAATTTAGATGGCGATACGTGGCTGTGCCCCGATTCGTTTAAAGCGATTGAGCGGGCAGTAGGTGCCGGATTGTTAGCTGTTGACGAAATACTTGCTGATAAACTCGATGCTGCTTTTTGTTCTGTGCGCCCGCCAGGGCATCATGCTAATAAAGATTCATCATCTGGGTTTTGTGTGTTTAATAACTTAGCTATTGCCGTTAAGTACGCACAAAGCAAAGGGATTAAGCGGATTGCGATTGCTGACTTTGATGTACACCATGGGAATGGCACACAAGACATTTTTATTGATGACGAAAACGTACTGCTTTGTTCGTTATTTCAGTATCCGTTTTATCCTAATACAGCGGTTAAAAATAATAGTCATATAGTTAATTCACCTCTGCCAATTGCTAGTAATGGCGACGACCTAAAAGAGGTGTTTACTGGGCAATGGTTACCAAAATTAAAAGCGTTTAAGCCTGAATTACTTTTTATAAGCGCAGGGTTTGATGCACACCTAGAAGATGATATGGCGAGCTTAAAGTTTGTAGAGGATGACTACATTTGGCTTACCGAGCAACTATGTGGTGTTGCTAAAGAGGGCGGCTGCAAAGGTGTTATTTCGTATTTAGAAGGTGGCTATGCGCTATCAGCTTTAGGTCGCAGTGCTGTAGCGCATATAAAAGTGCTTACTGAGGTTTAAATAAAGAGAGTGTTTATAGCCCTAATAAATTAAACGCCTGCGCTGTGCTTAGGGTTTTGATTTTACCAAGGCAGCATTGTCCTTCATTTAATAAGTAAGCTGTAACAAGCTGTGCTAGTTGCTCGCCATTCAATTCAGGGCAAGCAGTGCCTTGTAAATTAAGGTAGTCACCTTGCTTATTAAGTACTCGCACATCGCTTAGTTCACTTTGCATAACGCTGTGTAAGCACTCTTGTTGCTCTTGTTGGTTATGGGCTATCTCAAGCTCATTATAAATAACCAATAACTGTGGGTAGCTGTTTAACATAGCCCGTTAGCCTACGGTTACTTCATAAGACGTAAATTTACGAATATTAATAACGCCTTTTTCAAAAATTAAGTACTGGCCTTTAATACCTTGTAAAACACCACTTACAACAGGGTCTTTATCAAAGTTAAATGAGCTGATTTTTGTTGGGTATTCGGTTACTGGAAAGTTTAAATCAACCACATCTTCATCAAGTTGTTCTATTGCTGTTGCGCCAAATAATTCACTGAGCTCGTTTAGCTTTTCACTAATTTGTGGGATCAGCTCGGCTGCAGCTGCTTTTAAGTCAATTGCTTCGTTTTGACCTTTTAGCATATTGCGCCAATTCGTTTTATCGGCAATAAATTCAGCCAATGCAACTTCCACTAAACCTGATTGCAGGCGGGTTTGCACTTTAAAAATAGGTAATGCCTGAGTAGCGCCTTGATCAACCCAACGAGTCGGTATTTGTGTGTGGCGGGTAATACCTACTTTTAAGCCAGAGGTGTTAGCGAGATATACATAGTGCGGAATCATGCAGTTTTCTTCGCCCCACTGTGGCTCTCGGCAAGTACCTTGATCGTAGTGGCAGGTTTCTGGTTTCATAATACACATATCGCAACTAGCGAGCTTGCGCATGCATACAAAACAGTGACCTTGAGAATAGCTTTTTTTGGTTTTTTTACCGCAGTTAGAACATAAAATAGTGCCACTAAAGGTAAGCGTAAGCTCCTTACCTATAAATGCATTTAAGTCTACTAGGTGTTCACCTACAGGTAAGTGATATTGTACTGGTTCGGTTAAGCTCGATTTTAATTTACGCAGTGTGCCTTGCATCTTTACTTGGCCCCTAAAGATGTTAAAAAGAGGAGTCTAACATTTTTAAGCTATATTGGCTTTTTAAGAAGTGTAAATAGTCGGTGTAAGGCAGTGCTTTTGCGTATAAATAACCTTGGGCGCAATCAGCATTCATATCTTTGAGCAAGTGATGGATTTCTTGGGTTTCTACCCCCTCAATTGTTATTGATAAATTGAGGTTATGCGCCATATCAATGGCTGTTTGTACAATAACCTGGTGAGTAGGGTTATTAGGTAAATCAAAAACAAATGACTTATCTATTTTAAGTTCACTAAAGTGATAATTGACTAAGTAGCTAAGTGACGCATAGCCTGTCCCAAAGTCATCCAGTACTACTTTAATACCTAATGCGGTTAGCTCATCAACTAACTTTATAAGTGCATCCTGGCTATCTACGAAGGCCGATTCGGTTAGTTCAAATTTAAGTAACTGTGCCAGCACTTGGTATTTAATTAAAATATTTTCTACTTTTTCGGCTAAGTTATTTATAGTTAAGTTTTTAGCGCTTAAATTTACGCTAATTGTGTGCTCGTTATAGCCATTTTTTGTAAGCTTGACTATGTCTTTACAGGCTTGCTCTATTACCCACAGTGTTAGCTCGTTAATAATGCCTGTGTGCTCAGCAAGTATTATTAGTTCTTCAATTGATAAGTTGCTGTAAGCTGGGTCGGGCCAACGTAATAAAGCTTCAGCACCACTTACGTGGTTACTTAATAAGTTTATTTGAGGTTGGTAATAAAGTGCCAGTTGATTTGTTTTGATGGCTTGTTGCAGCTTAGCGGCTAGAGCAACGTCCATCATTAGATTATTACCGTTTGACGATGACCCAACTTGATTAACGCTACCTTTTGCTTTTTTAAGCGCTAAATAACCACGCTTTAACCAATATTCAAAGTCGTTACTCTTACCTGCACTACTAATACCTATACTGTAACTAAGCTGCAGGTTTAGCCCTTTAATTTCATATTGTTTTGGTAGGCTGCTAATTATTTTAGTCAGTAGTGCTTCTAGCATTTCTTGGTTTTGTGTTTTAGTAGAAATACAGGCAAATACGCCACTGCTTAAATCGGCTAAGCGTGGGCTGGTGTTTAAATCTGTTTCGAGGTTTGTAAATTCGCGTTCATGGCTGAGTTCTAATTCAAGCTCTTTGGCTACATGCTTTATAAGTGTGTAGCCCTGAGAAGAGGTAATAATAGTATTGAGCGAATTAAAGTGACGTATTTTTATTAAACATAAAGTTGTTGAGCGGTTTTGGCTTTGTAGCGCCATAAATGCTTGTTTTAGCTTGGAGCTATTAAGTAACTTTGTTTGTTGTGTGTGCGTGGCATGGTAAAGCGCACGTTCGCGCTGATACCTTACTCGGTCAGCTAACGCCATTGCCATTAAAATAACTTCGCACAAAATAGCCATTAAAAAGGCATGGCGGGAGGTAAAGCTATAAGCCAAAAAGCCAGTGAGCTCCATAGGCTGTATTACCGCACCAAATATCAGCGGTATCCACGAAAGTACATAAAACTTAGCCCACCTAAAGCCGCTACGTAGCTTGTTATAAATTAAAATAATACAAACAACGTATAAAAGTGCCATTACACAAAAAAACAACGGGGCTGCAATGTACTCAGGAATAAATAGACTAGCTATAGCCATTACTGACATAAACAAAAGCAGTTTTACGCTCATTTTGTATCGCCAGCAATTGTCCTTGTGATAGCGTAAAAACATAGTACAAAAGGCGAGAGTGAAAAATGATATTGCGTAGTTAAAAAATATGACTTTTTCGTGAATATATAACTGCCATTGCACTGGCCATAAATAAAATCCAAAACCAAGCACTGCACCCAATAAGGTTAACGCACTAATGATATAGCCAATATAAATTAAATAAACACGGTCTTTTATGCCAAAATAAAGCACCAAGTTATAAAGCGCAGCCATCAATAGCACGCCTACAAAAATACCCCAGATCCCAGTTTGAGAGCGCACTAAGTCAATAAACTCTTTATCACGATATAAGTTTACAGGTGTTTTACTTATGCCGACTGTGTCTATTTTCATTACTAGGCGTTGTGATGATTTTCTTTCTACTAAAAAACGAATATGCGGTACGCTGTATTCAAACAAAGAGAGGGCTTCTTCTTTATCGCCGAGTTTGTATGTTTCAATTAGTTTGTTGTTTTTATCGAGGCGATAAATCGTAAGGTGATCGACCATAGGGTTGTCAAAATGTGCCACAACATTTTGCTTGTTAAGGCTTTTATTTTCTAAATCAAGAAACAACCAATAGTTTTGCTGGCTAAAACTCCATGGAACATCTGAAAATGGTTGATGAGTAAGTAACTCAGGTTGGTTAATAATGGTATCGAATGTTTTAGTTTTGGTTTCGTCAATATAGTAGGCGTAATCGAGGTACATTGGAGCCGTTTTATCAATTGTATATCGTGTAGGCACGACAAGGTTTGATGCCAATGTACTGATTATAAAAAATATAAATATCAGTATGGCAACAGCAATTGCATGGTAACGTAAAGTTCTTAGTTCCAACGTTAATTTACTTTTAAAAAACCTTTTAATTAGTGTAGCACTAAAAAAGCGCAGATAAACTGCGCTTTTGTAGTTAAATTAACTGGTTATACCAATGAATAGGTATTACAGGCTATTGCTCGCGTGCAATAGCACGGTAAGCTATATCAGTACGATATTCCATACCATCCCAGCTAATTTGTTTAACAAGCTCATAGGCGCGCTGCTGCGCTTGCGTAACGGTGTTACCAAGTGCTGTTGCGCATAATACGCGACCGCCTGCGGTTACAACGTCATTGCCACTTTGTTTAGTGCCTGCATGAAACACTTTTTCACCCGCAGGGTAATCAACTTTTAGCCCCGAAATTGCATCACCTTTAGGGTAATCACCAGGGTAACCTTTAGCTGCAAGTACAACACCAACGGCTGCGCGTGGGTCAAACTTAATCGTTGTTTTATCAAGTTCTACACGGTTAGCAGCTTCAATCAATTCAACTAGGTCTGATTGTAGACGTAGCATCATTGGTTGAGTTTCAGGGTCGCCAAAGCGACAGTTGTACTCAATTACTTTAGGGGTACCTGTTTCGTCAATCATCAAACCTGCGTATAAAAAACCGGTGTACGGATGGCCTTCGCTTGCCATCCCTTCTACCGTAGGGTAGATCACTTCGTTCATAATACGCTGGTGGATTTCATCCGTAACAACTGGCGCTGGTGAATATGCACCCATGCCACCCGTATTAGGACCTGCATCACCATTATATGCACGTTTATGATCTTGGCTTGTTGCAAAAGGTAATACGTTTTTGCCAT
This sequence comes from Pseudoalteromonas sp. 78C3, assembly GCF_002836695.1. Taxonomy (NCBI): domain Bacteria; kingdom Pseudomonadati; phylum Pseudomonadota; class Gammaproteobacteria; order Alteromonadales; family Pseudoalteromonadaceae; genus Pseudoalteromonas; species Pseudoalteromonas sp. 78C3. Next base: position 35,916 of record NZ_PJAV01000126.1, on the reverse strand, counting down.
CAACCATTACAATGAAAGACGCTTCTTCACCGTCTAAAAATTCTTCAATAACAACACGGCTTCCCGCATCGCCAAAAGCATTACCTGCAAGCATATCGCGAATAGCATCTTCGGCATCGGCTTCCGTCATTGCTACAATTACGCCTTTACCCGCAGCTAAACCATCAGCTTTTACAACAATTGGGGCGCCTTTTTCTTTTAAATAAGCAAGGGCTGGGTCAATTTGTTCAAACGTTTGATAATCGCCTGATGGAATATTGTGGCGTGCTAAAAAATCTTTAGTAAACGATTTAGAGCCTTCAAGCTGGGCTGCGCCTGCCGTTGGGCCAAAAATAGCCATGTTATGTTCACGAAACTTATCAACAACACCCAGTACTAACGGTATTTCTGGACCTACAATAGTAAGCTCTACATTGTTTTGCTGTGCAAAACTAAGTAAACCCTCTAAGTCGTCAACGTTTATTGCTACGTTTTCAAGTTTTGGTTCAAGTGCAGTACCTGCATTACCAGGGGCTACAAATACAGTATTTACTTTGGTGTTTTGAGCGGCTTTAAACGCAAGTGCGTGTTCGCGGCCGCCGCTGCCAATGACTAAAACATTCATGGCGAAAATTCCTATTTAAAGCGGTTTCTTAAATTTCAGCGTCATGCGGTCGCTTTCACCAATGGCTTTATATTTGTCAGCATCTTGTTCGCCGAGTCTTAAGCTTGGTGGTAGCGTCCATACACCTTTAGGGTGATCGGCTGTATCTTTTGGATTTGTATTTATTTCACTGCTTGCTACTAATTCAAACCCAGCTTGTTTAGCAAGGTCTACTACGTAGCTCTGCTTCATATAACCTGATGTTTTTTGATCTTCGTCAGCACGCTCTTCAGCTAAACGGTGTTCAACTAAACCTAATGTACCACCTGGTTTAAGGGCTTTATAAAAAGCTTGGAATGCACTTAATGCACCGCTTTTATCTTTGCCCATATACCAGTTATGTACATTACGGAAAGTTAAAACCATATCGGCACTGCCAGCTGGCGCAATATCTAAATGTGTTACAGGTGCAAACTCAGTAATTTTAACGCTACTAAAGCGCTCATCTTCAGCTACTTTTTGTTTAAAGCCCGCAAGAGAGCGTTGGTAGTAGCCAACTGATGAATCAGCAGGAAAGTGCGCGGCATAATAAGTGCCTTGCTCTTTTAGTGCTGGCGCTAAAATTTCACTATACCAACCACCGCCTGGCGCAATTTCAACAACTGTCATAGTTGGTTTAAAGCCAAAAAATGCTAGTGTTTGAGCCGGGTGACGATATTCGTCACGAACGCTGTTTTTAGCGCTACGTTCGCTTGATTGAAGTGCATGCTCGAGGCTCGATTCGTGGTTATGGCTAAGCGCCATAGTCGATGTCATCGTTAGTGTGGCTACAAGTAGCGATTTTAGCGCAAATTTCATTGTTTGTTCCTTCACATTATAATTTTAAATAGGTTATTGAATAATCAGAATACGTGAATTTATAGCAAACAAAAAGGGTTAAACCAACGTTTAACCCTTCGTGTGATTAGTGGCGGAAATGGCGCATACCAGTAAGTACCATTGCCATGCCAGCTTCATCAGCAGCTGCAATCACTTCTTCATCACGCATTGAGCCACCTGGCTGAATTACCGCAGTAATACCAGCGGCTGCTGCTGCGTCAATTCCATCACGGAATGGGAAGAATGCATCAGACGCCATAACTGAACCTTTAACTTCAAGGTTTTCGTCTGCAGCTTTTATGCCTGCAATTTTAGCTGAGTATACGCGGCTCATTTGGCCTGCGCCTACACCAATGGTCATACCGTCACGGGCATAAACAATTGCGTTTGATTTAACAAACTTAGCTACTTTCCAGCAAAATAGTAAATCTTTAAGCTCTTGCTCTGTAGGTTGACGTTTAGAAACAACTTTTAAATCGCCTTGCGTTACCATGCCTAAATCGCGGTCTTGAACTAAAATACCGCCGTTAACGCGTTTAATATCTTGGCCAGCGGCTTTACCTGTCCACTGTCCACATTCTAATAAACGAACGTTCTTTTTAGCTTCAACAATTTTTGCAGCGTCGCTCGAAATACTAGGTGCGATAATTACTTCAACAAACTGACGGTCAACAATTGCTTGTGCCGTTGCTGCATCTAGCTCTCGGTTAAAGGCAATAATGCCACCAAATGCTGATGTAGGGTCTGTTTTAAAAGCGCGCTCGTATGCTTGTAGAATATTGTCCCCAATTGAAACACCACACGGGTTAGCATGTTTTACAATTACGCACGCAGGTACGTCAAATTCTTTAACACATTCAAGTGCTGCATCGGTATCTGCAATGTTGTTAAACGAAAGGGCCTTACCTTGCAATTGAGTTGCTGTTGCAACTGATGCTTCAGCAATGTCACTTTCAACATAAAAAGCAGCATCTTGATGTGAGTTTTCACCGTAACGCATATCTTGCTTTTTAGTGAACTGCATATTGATAGTACGTGGGAATTTAGTCTCTACAGCAGCTTCCTCGGTGTAATCAGGAACCATTTTACCGAAGTAGTTAGCAATCATGCCATCGTATGCGGCAGTGTGCTCGTAAGCTGCAATCGCTAAGTCAAAACGTGTTTTATCTGTAGTAGAGCCATTATTGTTTTGCATTTCACTAATAACACGGTCGTAGTCACTCGCGTTTACCACGATTGTTACGTCTTTGTGGTTTTTAGCGGCTGCACGAACCATTGTAGGGCCGCCAATATCAATATTTTCAATAGCATCTTCAAGGCTGCAGTTTTCTTGAGCGACTGTATTCGCAAAGGGGTATAAGTTAACTACAACTATGTCGATAGCAGAAATGTTGTTATCTGCCATTACGCTTTCATCTTGTCCGCGACGGGCTAATATGCCGCCGTGAATTTTTGGGTGAAGAGTTTTTACGCGACCATCCATGATTTCAGGGTGGCCTGTGTGATCTGATACTTCAGTCACTTTTATGCCGTTATCAGCAAGTAGTTTACATGTGCCGCCAGTTGATAATATATCAACGCCTTGCGCTTCTAGTGCGCGGGCAAATTCAACAATACCGGTTTTATCAGACACACTTAATAGTGCGCGACGAATGGGACGATGAGTATCCATTGTAGTTTGATTTCCTCAGTTAATGAGCTAGCTTAGAAGCGGGCATTTTAACTGATTACAACTCAAAAAACGACTTATAAAGCGCCGATGAGGGTGAGCATTTTGCAACTCGGCTATTAAACTACGGGCATAAAAAAAGCACCCTAGGGTGCTTTTTTAATAATTAGCTGTGATAAATCACAGCCAGCATATTAGTTCATGCCGTATTTTTTAAGCTTTTTACGTAAAGTACCACGGTTGATACCTAGTAAAATTGCTGCACGAGTTTGGTTACCACGTGTATATGTCATCACTTCTTCAAGTAATGGCGCTTCTAGCTCTGAAAGAACAAGGTCGTAAACGTCTTGCACATCTTGACCGTTAAGCTGCTTTAAATAGTGGTGAACAGCTTTTTTTACTGCATCACGCAATGGCTGCGGTTTCTCGTGTGACTGAACATGAGGGTTAGTGATAAATGGAGAAGTCACGTTTTGTTCGAACATTATTAAGTCTCTTTCTTTCTTAGTTAGCTGCTAGTGTTTTAAAGTATTGCTCTAATGCGACGACCTGTGCTTGTGGGTTGTCGAGCGCATTAAATACTCGCCTAAACTGACCATCACTGTCATGGGTTTGCAAATACCAAGATACATGTTTGCGAGCAATTCGCGCTCCCATTGGCTCACCGTAAAACAGATGGAGGTTTGTTAAATGCTCCATTAAAATACTGCGCACCTCTGCAATAGCAGGCGGCTGTAAGTGTTCCCCAGTTCGCAAATAGTGGTCTATCTCCCTAAATATCCAAGGGCGACCTTGGGCGGCTCGGCCAATCATAATGGCATCTGCACCCGTATAGTCTAAAACCTGTTTTGCTTTTTCTGGTGATGTAATATCACCATTGGCAACAACAGGAATCGACACTGAACGTTTTATATCCCTAATCGTGGCGTACTCAGCATCACCTTTGTACATACATGCGCGCGTACGCCCATGTACAGCAAGTGATGCAATGCCATAACGTTCAGCTATTCTCGCAATCTCTACACCATTACGGTTATCCGGATCCCATCCTGTACGGATTTTAAGTGTCACAGGTATATCAACAGCATTAACGACTGCATCAATAATCTCTTCCACAAGTTCAGGAAACTGTAATAAGGCAGAGCCTGCGAGTTTCTTGTTCACTTTTTTTGCTGGGCACCCCATATTGATATCTATGATCTGTGCACCGTTAGCAACATTGAATTGTGCGGCCTGCGCCATAAGCTCAGGATCTGCTCCTGCAATTTGCACAGCGCGTATACCCGACTCACCGCTGTGATCCATACGGTTCATCGACTTTTCCGTTTTCCAAACCTTAGGATTAGACGATAGCATTTCAGACACAGCAAGCCCCGCGCCTAAACGACGGCAAAGTTGTCTAAATGGTCTGTCTGTAATGCCAGCCATTGGCGCGACAATTACATTATTCTCAAGTTGGTATTTACCGATACGCACTATATTCAATAGGCCTCTTTTCAAGGGGCGCTAAGTTTACGGTTTTTTTCACAAAAATCAAAGGCTATAAATTGAACAAAAGTAACTTTTTTTTGCCCTTTTCGTATTGACATTTGATAACCACATGACAAGTAGGTTGATTTGTTTGAAATTTATACAAGTTTTATTTTTTACACAATAATCAGAAAACTTTTAATATGTAAAAAAATAGTAAAGCCTGTTAAATACAGGCTTTACATGCAGGTTTTGAGTTAATGCTCTAAATTTGGTTATGCAGTTTATTACGCTTTTTTAGTGCCACTTACTCGAGTCCAATCACCTTCAACGGCAATATCATCTAGTTCAATAAACGGTGCATAAATATCAGCAACTGATTGTGCTTGTTCTTCTAAAATACCCGACATGGCAATTTTGCCGCCAGGCTTTAATAAACCTAAAATTACACTGTGCAATTCACGAAGTGGCTGGGCTAATATATTTGCCACTACTATGTCGGCGGTAAACTCAGGTTGGTTTTCTGGAAGGTATACTTCAAGTTTGTCTGCAACGCCATTGCGGTTAGCATTATCGAGGCTTGCCTCAAGCGCTTGAGGATCAATATCAATCCCAATCATGCGCTCTGCGCCTAGTTTTATAGCTGCAATACCTAAAATGCCTGAGCCACAACCAAAATCAACAACCGTTTTACCTGTTAGATCTTGGCTTTCTAACCACTTAAGACACAAGGCCGTTGTTGCATGTGTGCCCGTACCAAAAGCAAGGCCAGGGTCAAGCAGTACATTTACTGCATCAGGATCTGGAATGTCGCGCCAGCTTGGACAAATCCATAGTCTTTCACCAAATTGAATAGGGTGGAAGTTATCCATCCATTCACGTTCCCAGTCTTTATCCTCAAGCTGCTCTATTTTGTATACTAAATTGTCTTTTAGTTCATCATGGCGTTTCAATAACGCAACGACTGCATTCATATCGTGATTAGCTTCAAACAAGCCAATTACTGTTGTATCAGCCCAAAATACAACGGTGCCAATTTTGGGTTCGTAAATAGGGGTGTCTTTTGCGTCAATAAAGGTTACTGAAGCACTACCCGCTTCCATTAATAGGTCACTTACTGCATCTGCTGTTGCAGCATTGGCGTTAATACGAATTTGGATCCAAGCCATGATTATTTCCTTCAAATAGAAAAAAGGCCGCTATAGCGGCCTTTTTAGTTTATATAGTAGCGCTAAATTATTTAGCGTCTAAAAAGCTTTTCAGTAAATCTGAGCGAGAAGGGTGGCGTAATTTACGCAGCGCTTTCGCTTCTATTTGACGAATACGTTCACGTGTTACGTCAAACTGTTTACCTACTTCTTCTAAGGTGTGGTCGGTATTCATATCAATACCAAAACGCATACGTAGTACTTTAGCTTCACGGGCTGTTAGGCCTGCAAGTACATCGTTAGTTGCGCCACGAAGAGACTCCATTGTTGCCGAATCAATTGGCGAATCAATAGTTGTATCTTCGATAAAGTCACCTAAGTGAGAATCTTCATCATCACCGATTGGTGTTTCCATTGAAATTGGCTCTTTAGCAATTTTAAGTACCTTACGGATTTTATCCTCAGGCATCATCATGCGTTCTGCTAATTCTTCTGGATTTGGCTCACGACCCATTTCTTGTAACATTTGACGAGAAATACGGTTAAGTTTATTAATCGTTTCAATCATATGTACTGGAATACGGATTGTTCTTGCTTGGTCAGCAATAGAGCGAGTGATTGCTTGACGTATCCACCACGTAGCATAAGTAGAGAACTTATAACCACGGCGATATTCAAACTTATCAACTGCTTTCATCAGACCAATGTTACCTTCTTGAATTAAATCCAAGAATTGTAAGCCACGGTTTGTATATTTTTTAGCTATTGAGATTACAAGACGTAAGTTAGCTTCAACCATTTCTTTTTTTGCACGGCGTGCTTTCGCTTCACCAATGCTCATTCGACGGTTAATGTCTTTAATACGCTCAATGCTTAAACCTGTTGTTTGTTCAATAACAGATAGTTTATTAATGCTACGAATGATTTCTGGCTTAACTTCTTCAAGTTTAGCTGAATACTTTTCGTTACCTGAAATTTCTAAATCTACCCATGAAGCGTCAGTTTCGTTGTTAGCAAAATGCTTAACGAATGTTTTCTTCGGTAATTTAGCAATTTGTACAGCTTGTTTCATGATTAGACGTTCTTGAACGCGAACACGATCCATCATTTCACGCATGTTATTTACCATGCGGTCAAACTGTTTAGGTATTAATTTAAAGGTTCTGAAAAGCTCACCAATTTCAAAAATGGCGGCTTGTGATTCAGGATGCGAACGACCTTTAGCTTCAAACGTATCACGTGCTTTATTGTATAAATCACGTAAATTTTCAAAATGAATGCGCGCTTCTTCAGGATCTGGCCCTGTGTCTACTTCTTCTTCATCTTCGTCATCGCTATCAGCATCATCTTTGTCATCTTTATCGTCATCAAGTTGCTTAGCACTTAATTCTGAACCGATATTAGTTGCTGAAATTGGCGCTGTATCTTCATTAGGATCGATAAATCCAACGATGATATCGCTTAAACGCATTTCTTCAGCTTCAAACTTATCCCACTGCTCTAGCAGGTAAGTGATTGCTTCAGGGTACTCTGCAACAGAAATCTGTACTTGGTTAATGCCTTCTTCGATACGTTTAGCGATTACAATTTCGCCTTCACGTGTAAGAAGTTCAACAGTACCCATTTCACGCATGTACATGCGAACCGGATCCGTTGTACGGCCGATTTCTTTTTCTACAGTCGCAAGGGCTGCAGCGGCAGCTTCAGCTGCGTCTTCGTCTGTCGTTGTTTCTTGCATCATTAATTCATCAGCATCAGGCGCGTTTTCGCTAACCTTGATACCCATATCATTAATCATGCTTATGATATCTTCTACTTGATCTGAGTCTATAATGTCTTGTGGAAGGTGATCATTTACTTCTGCAAAAGTTAAGTAGCCTTGCTCTTTACCTTTTTGAATCAGAAGTTTTAATTGTGACTGAGGAGTTGGATCCATAGAGATTGTTTCTTCCACTCTGATAAGTTGATACAACAGGCGCCATCATGTAGTTTGCATTAAAGCCAACTAGAATAATGTGACGCAGTGAATAGCACAGTATAACAGTTTAAATCAATTTTGACTAGCTGTTAGTGGCTTTTAACGCTGTCATTAACAAATGACACTCAAGTCTTTCGTCGCTACTAAGGCCTTGTGTCTTGTCCTTTATTAATAGGGTCTCGAGTCGATAATTTAAACACTGATCTTCAATAAACTTGAAAGTATTTTTAAAAACCGTCTCTAAACGCTCTTCATTTATGTCGTGTTGCCACGTTGCAAGCTTGATTAAGGGCTCGTAATCTTCAGTTCCTCTAAAAAATTCGAGTAGTTGCGCTGTGGTAATGCTTTCTTTTTCTAAAGCTTGCTCTTGTAAGCGTAATAATAGCCCTATACCAGCAATATTCATTTGTGCGAGTTCAGGCAAATATGGCACATTTTTAGCCAAATTAGGATGTTGAATTAAAATACCAATCGCTTGACGCATTGGTGTTATTTTAAACTTACGTTCAATCGAATGCTGTTGCTTTGGCGTTTTTAAACGGTTATTTAATTGCTCACGCGTTCTTCCGATTAAACGCCCTAACTGTTCAAGAATGTTTTCTTGATAAAATTCACTTGGGATTTTTTCAATGAGTGGAAGTGCTGCACTGAGTAATTTAGCTTTTCCTGAGTCGAGTGTTAAATCAACTTCTTGGCTTAATTTATTAAACAATACTTTGGTAAAGTCATCTGCTTGGCTTAGGCGCAATTCGAATTGCTCCTTACCTTCTTTTTGTACAAGAGAGTCAGGGTCTTCGCCATCGGGTAAAAAAGTAAATTGCAGTGCTTTACCGTCATTTAAATAAGGAAGTGCGTTTTCAAGCGCCCTCCAAGCTGCATCACGGCCAGCTCTGTCGCCATCGTAACAACAGATTACTTTATCTGTTGTTCTAAACAGCGTATGCATGTGCTCGCTTGTTGTTGCGGTACCTAGTGATGCAACGGCATATTCAATCCCTTGCTCGGCTAAGGCAACAACATCCATGTAACCTTCCACAACCATTACATGCTCAAGTTTTTTATGGGCTTGCTTTGCTTCATAAAGTCCGTAAAGCTCAAAGCCTTTATGAAAAATTCGGGTCTCCGGCGAGTTTAAATATTTTGGCCCTTGGTCGGCTTGCATTACACGCCCACCAAATGCAATAACGCGTCCGCGTTTATCGCGAATAGGGAACATTAATCGGTCGCGGAAAAAATCAAATTGTCTGCCTGGTGTTTTTTCTGAAGCTAGCTTTAATTCAACTAATTGCTCTTTTTGTTCTTTATTACGGCCAAGCTGAAGACATAATCCATCCCATTCGCTGGGGGCGTAGCCAATCATAAACTTTTTAACTGTTTCACCACTTAAACCACGACCTTTTACATATTCAATAACGGCGGCAGAATTACTGTGGTGTTTTAATTGGTGCTGATAAAAGCGCGCAGTATGAAGCATTAAATCGTAATCAGAGCGCTTTTGCGCAGCAGTACGTTCTGGTGCTGAGTTTGTGCCTTGTTCTCGAGGTACTTCTAAGTTAAGCATGCTTGCTATTTCTTCAATAGCATCTACAAACTCAAGCTTTTCATACTCCATTACAAACGAAATAGCATTACCATTAGCACCACAACCAAAGCAATGATAAAACTGTTTGTCTTGCGATACGGTAAATGAGGGCGATTTTTCGTTATGAAATGGGCAGCAAGCTTGATAATCCTTACCTGCTTTTTTTAGACCTACTTTTGAGTCTATCAGGTCGACAATATCGGTTCTGGCAAGTAAATCGTCTATAAAGTTACGTGGGATCTTTCCAGCCATTAGTAAAATACAGTCCTGAAATAATAAGAAGAATAACGAATATGAAATTTACTTTTTTATACTTGCTTGATGCAAAGTATAGCGTGCTTTAACTTACCAAAATGATAGCAAAATAAATAGGGAAGCTATAAAAAATTTCATTTTAAAGTAACCTAGTAGGTGTACTTTTTATTAAAGTTAAAAACAAAGAAACCGAGCGCAAGGCTCGGTTCACTTCAATCATACTTTAATGTATGTGGGAGTATTAGGCAGTTAATCGTTGCTTAATTAAACCAGAGATTTTGCCCATATCGGCACGACCTTCGGCTTTGCTTTTGATTATACCCATTACTTTACCCATGTCTTGCATACCTGCTGCGTTAGTATCAGCAATAGCCGCATCAATGAGAGCAATGATTTCTTCTTCACTCAATTTTTGAGGTAAGAAAGTTTCAAGTGCTACTATTTCATTGGCTTCAATATCAGCTAAATCATCACGCCCAGCATCTTTGTACTGAGTGTAAGAGTCACGACGTTGTTTAACAAGCTTCACTATAACGGAGGTAATACCTGCGTCGTCTAGTTCTATGCGCTCGTCAATTTCACGTTGCTTGATTGCAGCAAGTACCATACGAATAGGGTTAAGACGTAATTTGTCTTTAGCTCTCATCGCATCTTTTTGCGCATCTTTTAGCGTTATTAAAAGGCTCATTTATACAAGACCTAATATATTAGTATAATTTAACGCGACGTGCGTTATCACGAGAAAGTTTTTTCATGTGACGTTTTACTGCAGCAGCTTTTTTACGCTTACGCTCAGCTGTTGGTTTTTCATAGTGCTCGCGACGACGAACTTCTGAAAGGATTCCTGCTTTTTCACATGAACGCTTGAAGCGACGAAGTGCTACGTCAAACGGTTCGTTCTCTCTTACTTTAATTACTGGCATTAAAAATTCACCTACCTAAATTATGAGCGTTGCTCAAGTTGATCAAACATTGATCAAGTGGTTCAAAAATGGTGCGGTATTGTAATCCGAAGCAACACCACATGTAAAGGACAATATTAACAGAAACGCATCATGTAAAACAGTATTAATTTGCTTGGCGCTGGTAGAGTTTGCAAAACACTTGGCCTGCCTTTTTTTCTTTAATTAACAACCAGTTGCTCGGGTTCTTGAAGGTGGTTAACTCTGTTTCTACTTCAACATAAATTAATGCATCATCGCTTAACCATTGGTTTTTTTCTAATAAATCGCAGGTTGTTTGCGCTAAATCTTTACGAAATGGTGGGTCAACAAATACAAGATTAAACGCTTCGTTTGTGTTTTTTTGCTCTAAAAAGGAGAGTGAATTAGTATGTTTAACGTATGCGTTGTCGAGCTTTAAAGTGCTAATGTTTTGTTCTAATTGCTTGGCAGCTGACGAGTCGAGCTCGATAAATGTGGCGTTTTTAGCAAATCGAGATAGCGCTTCAAATCCTAACCCACCAGAACCTGCAAAACAATCAAGTACATTTGTGTCACGCGTATCTTGCATTAGCCAATTAAATACAGTTTCTTTAATTCGATCGGTAGTAGGTCTTAAGCCTTCTACATTTTTAACAGGGAGTTTTCGGCCTCGAAATTGGCCACTAATCACTCTAATAAAGCCATCACTGGGCTTGTTAGTAGCTTTATTTTGCGTTGTTTTTTTTCTCATTTAGCTCACTAAAAAATGGTATATGGTATCTAGCTCAGATAATATTATGGGTGATTACGTGTAGCTTCATTTTTCAACCGTATTAAAAGTGTTACTATTGAACACTTACGTTTTGAATGGTTGTATTTATTAGCAACTATTGCTGGGCATTGCCAAGCTATTTCAAATTTTAGTTTATCAGATTTTTATAAGTGGTTATTAGCAAGTATGACAAAAAAAAGTAAATTCATGTCGTGGCTCGGTTTTGGCAAGTCAGATAAAAAAGAAGCAGAGCAAAAAGCAGCCGCTGATAAACAACAAGCATTAGCGCAAGAAGAAGCGCAGAAGCTAGAGCAAGAAAAACTTGCACAGCAGGCTGAAACTGAACGTTTACAAGCAGAAGCCGAAACAGAGCGCTTAGAGCAGGAGCGTATTGCTGCTGAACAAATTGAAGCTAAACGTTTAGAGCAAGAAACGCTAGCACAGGAGCAAGCTGAAGCTGAACGTTTAAAAGCAGAGGCCGAAACAGAGCGCTTAGAGCAGGAGCGTATTGCTGCTGAACAAATTGAAGCTAAACGTTTAGAGCAAGAAAAGCTAGCACAGGAGCAAGCTGAAGTTGAACGTTTACAAGCAGAAGCCGAAACAGAGCGCTTAGAGCAGGAGCGTATTGCTGCTGAACAAATTGAAGCTAAACGTTTAGAGCAAGAAAAGCTAGCACAGGAGCAAGCTGAAGCTGAACGTTTAAAAGCAGAAGCCGAAACAGAGCGCTTAGAGCAGGAGCGTATTGCTTCTGAACAAATTGAAGCAAAACGTTTAGAGCAAGAAAAGCTAGCACAGGAGCAAGCTGAAGCTGAACGCTTAAAAGCAGAGGCCGAAACAGAGCGCTTAGAGCTGGAGCGTATTGCTTCTGAACAAATTGAAGCAAAACGTTTAGAGCAAGAGCGTGCTGAAAACGCGGAAAAGATTGCCATTGAGCAGGCCAATGCTGAATTACTTGCAAAACAACAAGCTGATGCAGAAGCGCAAAGACAAGAACATGCACAACGTTTAGCCGATCAAGAAACGCAGATGCTGTTAGAGCAAGAGCGATTGGCTGCAGAAAAAATAGAGGCTGAGCGACTAGAGCAAATACGCCTTGAAAAAAAGGATGAAGCTGTAAAGGCTGAAAAGCTTGCAATAGAGCAAGCGAATGCTGAGTTATTAGCAAAAGAACAAGCAGATGCTGAAGCACAAAGACAAGATCAAGCAAAACGTTTAGCAGAACAAGAAGCACAAATGCTTTTAGAGCAAGAGCGTATTACTGCTGACAAAGTTGAAAATGAACGTTTAGAACAAGAACGTATTGCGGCTGAGAAAGCTCAGAACGAGCGTTTAGAGCAAGAGCGCATTGCGGCTGAAAAAGCAGAAAATGAACGTTTAGAGCAAGAACGCATTGCTGCTGAAAAAGCAGAAAATGAACGTTTAGAGCAAAAGCGCATTGCGGCTGAAAAAGCAGAAAATGAACGTTTAGAGCAAGAGCGCATTGCAGCGGAAAAAGCAGAAAACGAGCGTTTAGAGCAAGAACGCATTGCTGCTGAAAAAGCAGAAAATGAGCGTTTAGAACAAGAACGTATCACAGCAGAACTTGCAATTGAAGAAGCTAAAGAAGCTAAAAAAGCAGAAAAGCCGAAAAAAGAAGGGTTTTTCTCTCGTCTTAAAAAGGGCTTGTTAAAAACTCGCGTTAATATAGGTTCTGGCTTTGCATCTATTTTTAGTGGTAAAAAAATAGATGACGAATTATTTGAAGATCTTGAAACACAGCTACTCACCGCCGATTTAGGCGTTGATACCACCATGAAGTTGATTGATAGCTTAACTGATGCTGCAAACCGTAAGCAGTTAAAAGATGGTGATGCGCTTTATGAGTTAATGAAACAAGAAATGGCGGCGATGCTAAAAACGGCTGAACAGCCTTTAGTAATTACCAAAGATAAGAAGCCATTTGTTATTTTAATGGTGGGCGTAAATGGCGTTGGTAAAACAACGACTATTGGTAAGATGGCTAAGCAATTTCAAAGCGAAGGTAAGTCGGTTATGCTGGCTGCTGGCGATACGTTTAGAGCGGCTGCTGTTGAGCAACTTCAGGTTTGGGGTGAACGTAACAGCATTCCTGTTATTGCACAGCATACGGGTGCAGATAGTGCATCGGTTGTTTTTGATGCATTCCAAGCTGCAAAAGCACGTAATATAGATGTGTTAATTGCAGATACAGCGGGTCGCTTGCAAAATAAAGATAACTTAATGCAGGAGCTTGAAAAAATAGCTCGTGTTATGAAAAAAATTGATCCTGATGCGCCGCACGAAGTGATGCTAACCATTGATGCTGGCACAGGTCAAAATGCAATTAGCCAAGTGAACTTATTTAATCAATGCGTTGGCTTAACTGGTATTACGCTTTCAAAACTTGATGGAACTGCAAAGGGTGGTGTTATTTTTGCGGTTGCAGATAAGTTTAATATTCCAATTCGTTACATTGGTGTTGGCGAAGGTATTGATGATTTACGCGCTTTTAAAAGCGATGACTTTATTGATGCGTTATTTAGCCAAGATGAGGACGACGTTTAATTTACCAAAAGAGGGAGCTTGCTCCCTTTTTAATTGCGAGGAATACCAATTTTATTAGTAAGCTAATTGAATTGGCATAATAAAAAGATGATAAATTTTCAGCAAGTAAGTAAGACTTATCCTGGAGGGCACCGCGCCCTCGAAAAAGTTAATTTTCATGTTAAACCGGGTGAACTTGCCTTTTTAACCGGCCACAGTGGTGCGGGTAAAAGTACGTTGCTTAAGTTAATTAGCTTAATGGAACGTCCATCGGCAGGCAGTGTATTTATCAACGGTGTTGATTTAAATAAAGTAAACTCGCGTCAAATTCCTTATGCTCGCCGTGATATAGGTATTATTTTTCAAAACCACCGTTTACTAGAGCGCTATACTATTTTTGATAACGTGGCACTGCCTCTTATTATTGAGGGTACTCACCATAAGCAAATAGCTAAACGTGTTCATGGTGCGCTTGATAAAGTAGGCCTGATAGACAAAATAAAATGTCATCCGTCTATGCTCTCTGGAGGCGAGCAGCAACGTGTTGGTATTGCCAGAGCAATCGTAAATTCCCCGCCAATTCTGTTAGCCGATGAGCCTACAGGTAACCTAGACCCTGAGCTTTCAATGGAAATCCTAAAGCTGTTTGAGGACTTTAATAAACACGGCACCACTGTTCTTATAGCGACGCATGACTTAGGTTTGGTTGCACGTATGAAGTACCGCAGTCTAACCTTAAAAGATGGCCGCATGCTTCAAGATCCGCTCGCTGAGGGAGCACTATGAGTTTACTTTTTAAAAGTCGTCAAAATAGTAACGACAAGCAAAAAAAATCAGTATTAGCTGGCGGTTATTTTTTCATTATTAATATTTTTCGCCAAGGTGTTCATAGCTTAGGTGAAATGTGGCGTACGCCGCTTGCATCTATGATGACTATTGCTGTACTTGGTTTGAGCCTAACGTTACCTGCAACACTTTATCTCGTTGTTAAAAACGTACAGCAAGTAAGTAGTGGTTTTGAAGAAGCGAGTGAAATATCGTTGTTTGTAAAAGAAAGTATGAACGAGCAAGAAACGCAAACATTAGTAAAGCGTTTAGCACTTTATCCAGAAGTGGAAAGCGTTGAATTTATATCAAAGCAAAAAGCACTAACAGAATTTAAAGACGTATCTGGCTTTGGGCAAGCTTTAGAGTACTTAGATAAAAACCCATTACCTGATGTGGTACTTGTTACTCCTACAAAACGTCACAGACACCCAAATGCGGCTAAAGTACTGCTAACTAAATTAGAAAGTGAACGTGAAGTTGATTTTGGTAAGCTCGATATAGCGTGGCTAGAGCGTTTAAATGCATTACTAGATTTACTGAAAGAAAGTGTAATAACCATCGCATTATTACTGCTTACCTCAGTGACGCTTATTATTGGTAACACCATCCGTTTGTCGATCATGGATAAAAAAGAAGAAATACAAGTAATGAAGCTAGTCGGCGCAACTAACACCTTTATACATGCCCCATTTTTGTGGACCGGTATTTGGTATGGTGTAATAGGTGGTTTATTTGCCTTTATATGCGTAGGACTAATGATGTGGTGGCTTTCAAGCGCTGTGAGCAGTGTAGCGGGGGTGTATCAAACAAGCTTCTCGTTAATTGGATTATCGCTTAATGAGCTCGGCTTTTTAGTGTTACTTGCAACAAGCTTAGGATTTGTAGGCTCGTACCTTTCTGTAA
The DNA here is from genome assembly GCF_002836695.1 of Pseudoalteromonas sp. 78C3. Classification (NCBI taxonomy): domain Bacteria; kingdom Pseudomonadati; phylum Pseudomonadota; class Gammaproteobacteria; order Alteromonadales; family Pseudoalteromonadaceae; genus Pseudoalteromonas; species Pseudoalteromonas sp. 78C3. The sequence goes on along the minus strand of NZ_PJAV01000126.1, from coordinate 20,385 downwards.
ATCGATATATTAAAGAAATAGAACCCGATAAAGTATAAACAATCCTGCAAACTATAAGTGAACCAACCCAGCTTGATATGCGTATCGTACCGAACTGGGTTGTACCTCCTGTTATTAAAACTGTCATATTTATGTACTATCCTCCCATGAAGTAATGAGTTGTAAATAAGGTGATGCAGCGAGGTTAACCTGCTGCAGCCCCTCAATTCATCACTTATTCAGTCGCTTGTAGTAGACTAAACACATACTAAAAACTGCTTGATTTATACTTTAAAAAAGTTTTAAATTGGGGTTAGCACTCTTAAAGAAAGAGTGCTAAGATAGTTTCAAATGTTTATCACCGAGGTGAAAAATGAGTAAAGATTTATACGCAATGGCACTTACAGTCGGACAACAAAGCGCAAGCATGGACGGTTACCTTCAAGCGGTAAGCACTATTCCTATGCTTAAAGTTGAACAAGAGCAAGAACTTGCTAAAAAGCTTCAGGAAGAAGGCGATCTTAGTGCTGCCAAGCAACTCATTATGTCGCATTTACGCTTTGTAGCACATATTGCTAAAGGCTACTCGGGATACGGCTTACCACAAGCTGACCTTATTCAAGAAGGTAATATAGGCCTGATGAAAGCGGTTAAACGTTTTGACCCTACAGTGGGTGTACGTTTAGTATCGTTTGCAGTGCATTGGATTAAAGCCGAAATTCATGAGTTTGTGCTTAAAAATTGGCGCATAGTTAAAGTTGCAACCACTAAAGCGCAACGTAAATTGTTTTTTAATCTCCGTAAAAACAAAAAGCGTTTAGGTTGGTTTAATCAAGCTGAGGTTAGCACCGTTGCTAGCGAGCTAGGTGTGAGTGAAAAAGAAGTACGTGAAATGGAATCGCGCATGAGCGGCCAAGACATGGGCTTTGACCTAACGGGCGACGATAACGACGACGCACCAACAAGCACGTACTCTCCAGTACAATATTTAACAGATGGCGCAGCTGATTTAGCTGACGACGTTGAACAAGAGCAGTGGAAAGAGCAAGCGCATACTCGTTTATTTAGCGCACTTAAAACACTAGACGAACGTTCACAAGATATTGTTAGCGCACGTTGGTTGTCGGATGATAAAGCGACTCTTCAAGAGCTTGCACAAAAGTACAGTGTATCTGCTGAACGTGTTCGCCAGCTTGAAAAAACAGCGATGAAAAAATTACAAAGCGCTATGAGCTAAACACAGTTCAAGCTGCAAAATTTAAAAAGCCCTGCATGAAAATGCGGGGCTTTTTGCTTTCGCGTCAGTTGGTTTGAGAGAAGCGAAACCCAACGATAAAATATCCTATCAAGTAATACCGATACTCTGCATTATTGAATAGTTAGTTTATCATTCGGATATAGCTTTATTTAAAGCTTATATCACCTAGCACTAATCTCTTTTCCCTCAGCTTGCGCTAACTGAATGTATTTACGCTCAACCAGCTGTGAAACCGGCACAAGCTCAAAACCTTGCTTAGTTAGCTCGGGTAAGGCACGGCGTAAAAACTCGATGGTTTCTGGGTAGGGATGAGCAATTGCAATAGCGGAATTATGAGTGATGGCTAGTTGTTTTAATTCTTCCAGCCTTAGCTGGAGTTGTTCTGGTGTAGTTATATTGTCTAAGAACACTTGGCGACTAATATTGGCAACACCTAAAAAGTTAGCAGCACTTTGTGCTTGGCTTAAATCGGTTGTGCGGCTATCTAAAAAATATAAATGGCGCTTTTTAAGTACTTCCATTGTCCACTTCATAGCTTGGCTTTTTTGCGTAAGCGCTGAGCCCATGTGGTTATTAACGCCTTTAACTTGCGGTAAACTAGCGAGAGCTGTTCCAAGAGTTTGCTGAAGCTGCTCTTTATTCATATTTAAAGTAAGCGCGCCAGGTCCGAGTTCTTTACCGTTAAGTGCCTGCATAGGTACATGAAGTAATAACTCTTTGTTTGATTGACTAGCAAGCGTTGCAAAAATTTGCGAATAAGGAGTATGGGGCAAAATTGAATACGACAATTGCCCTGGTAAGGAAAGGAACTCTAAGTCCCGTTGATGATAGCCTATATCGTCTATCACTATTGCTATTTGTTTAGCGCTAATTGTTGCTGAGCTAAAACAAATAGCTAATATTAGCCATTTTATTATTTTCACGTTTATAGTTTTTATTATCTTTTTAGCTTTGTTTAACAGCTTATACAAGCTATTGCATGCTGAGTAATTGTTTTGCTTTAACTAACTGTAAGTCGGCTAAGTTACCAGTAAGTAATTGCGTGTTACTGTTAGTGTGTTCATTTTTTATTATAACGGCTTTATTACTTTGTGAAAGGTTTGTTTGATTAACCGCCACATCTGGAGTTATTCCTATTCCATCAATCGACTTACCTAGCGGCGTAAAGTATTTAGCTGTGGTGAGCTTTAATGCAGTGTTGCCGTCACCTAGCGGAATGAGCGATTGTACAGAACCCTTCCCAAAAGACTGACTGCCAACAACGGTTGCTCGTTTATTATCTTTAAGTGCTGCTGCAAGTATTTCGGCTGCAGAGGCTGAATTTTCATTTATAAGCACAACAATGGGGGCATTTTTTAGAATGTCTCCACGCTTTGCATAAAATGCCTGGTTGGCATCGTAAAAACGTCCTTTAGTCGTCACTATAGTACCACTTTGTAAAAATAGGTCTGATACCGCTACTGCGCTTTGTAATGTACCCCCTGGGTTATCACGTAAATCAATTACTAAGCCTTTAAGTGGGTAACCAAAGTGGCTTTGCAGGGCAGCAACTTGCAGAGCAACCTCATGTAATGTGTGGTTAGAAAAATTATTGATAGCTATATAACCAGTACCAAAATCTAGAAGTTCACTTGTTACGCTTTCGAGGTTTATTTGGCGGCGTGCTACATGAAACGTGAGTGGGTTTTTATTGTTATCACGATTTATAATTAGGTCTATATTTGAAAATTTACTGTCTCTTATTAGTGTTGCTACTTCATCGATTGTAAGGTTTTGGGCTGCTTGGTTGTTTACACTTACAATAATATCACCTTGCAAAATACCCGCTGCTTTTGCGGGGGAGTTATTAACCACATTAACAATAGTCATATTCTCGTCGATATTTTTAACCTCAATACCAATACCGGTGTAACGTCCATTTGTGTTATCAAATAATGAGGTTAGTTCGTGCTCATTTAAGTACTTAGAGTAAGAGTCGAGCTTTGAATATAAACGCTCAAACTGTTGGCTATTATATTTAATGTGGTGGCTATTTTGTAAGGTGAGATCTTCAACGTAGTAGGCATGGATGTTAAAGAGTATTTCGTCTATTTGTTGTCTTTTAAGATCTTTAATCGAGCTTGCTAGTACGTTACTAGAAAAAGCGATTAAGGTTAGTAATACAAGTAAATACAGACTTATATAAAAGCCTGTATTTTTTTGAACAATGGTAATTACTGCAGTTTTTTTAGTTGTCATCAGCTGCTCCAGAGCGGTGCAGCGATTTATTTAATTAAATGCGTTTGCACCATTTTACAGGATTTACTGCGCGTCCTTTGTGGCGTATTTCAAAGTATAGACCAGAACTAGCTTGTCCGCCGCTTTGGCCAACTAAAGCAAGGGTTTCGCCTTCGCGTACCATGTCGCCTACATCTCTTAGCAGTGTTTGGGCATGACCATATAGGCTCATAAAACCTTCACCATGGTCTACAACAATTACCCAACCATAGCCCTTTAGCCAATCGGCAAATACAACTTGGCCGTTATGTACGCTATTAATATTAGTGCCTTCTTTTGCACCAATTAATACGCCTTTCCAATCAATACCACCATGTTTACGTTGGCCGAATGTGTGCTCTAACTTGCCTTTGCTCGGCCAGTCTAATTTGCCTTTGTTTTTATTTAGGCCCAGTAATTCAATTTTCTGTGTTTTTTCTTTTTCGAGTTCTTCAATTGTTGCTACTAAAGTTTGTTGGTTTTCTTTTAAATAGTTTATTGAACTTTTGGTGCTGTTGAGCTGAGCTTGTAAATTTTTAAGATTAGCTTGGCGTTCACTTTGTGCATTAAGCAATGCAGTTTGACGTCTTTTTTGCTCATCAAATAAAAGCGCTAGTTTTTCTTGTGTTTTAACAAGCTCTTCTTGGTTTTGTACTATTTGCTGTTGAAGGTCTTTTAGATCTTCAATTTGTTCAATACGGGCTTTATTTAAGTAGTTGTAATAACTAAGTGTGCGCTCAAATTTTGCAGTGTCTTCTTGATTTAACAGCATTTTAGAGTAGTCGTCGCCACCGGCCATATAGGCGCTTTTAAGTTGCGCGGCTAAAATTTTCTGAAATTGAGTGTGCTTTTTATCGAGCTCATCGGCTTTATTTTGTAGCTCTTTTTGCTGTGTTTTAGTTTCTTTTACTGATTGTTCTGCCATGTTAAGTGCTTTAGCATTTTTAGCTATATCGAGTTCATGGCTTTTTAGGTTTTTTTGTAGCGACGCTATTTTTTTTCTTTGGGCGTTATACTCAGCTTGGCTTTGCTCAAGTGCATTTTGAACTTCTGATAAGTCTTTTTTAGTACGATCCTCATTAGCAACTGCAGATGCAGTCACTAATGAAGTTAGTATTAAACCGCACTTAATTAACCGGTTAATACGTCTATTCATGTGTCATTTCAACATCATGATAGGCGTACCAGTCATTTCGCTTGGTTGCTCCATGCCCATTAAGTGAAGCATTGTAGGGGCTACATCGCTTAATGCCTTACCTTGCATAGGCTCTGCATCGCGACCAACATAAATAAAATGTACCGGTTCACTAGTATGGGCAGTATGCGCTTGGCCTGTTTTAAGATCAGCCATTTGCTCAGCATTACCATGATCGGCTGTTATTAGTGCTTCACCACCAAACTCTTCAAGTGCATCAACAACACGTCCGATACAGCTATCTACAGCTTCACAAGCTTTAACAGCGGCTTCAAATACGCCTGAGTGACCAACCATATCGCCGTTAGGGTAGTTACAAATAATAGCATCGTATTTACCGCTTTTAATTGCTGCTACTAGCTTGTCGGTTAGCATTTCTGAGTTCATTTCAGGTTGTAAGTCGTAGGTTGCAACTTGCGGCGAAGGAATTAGCTCGCGTGTTTCGCCTTCAAATTCACTTTCGCGTCCGCCACTAAAGAAAAACGTAACGTGTGCGTATTTTTCGGTTTCTGAAATGCGAAGCTGTGTTTTGTTATTTTTTTCAAACCACTCACCAAGTACGTTTACTAACGGTGTTGAACCAAAGGCAATAGGTGCATCTATATCGGCTGCATACTCTGTCATCATTACAAATGCACTAAGCTCTGGCGTTCTTTTTCTTGCGAATCCATCAAAATCAGGCTCAACAAAAGCGCGAGTAATTTCGCGGGCTCTATCTGCTCTAAAGTTGGCAAAAATTAGCGTGTCGCCATCGTTTATTGAAGCAGGAGCGGCGCCTGTTGGTGTAATGGTTGTAGCGGCCACAAATTCGTCGTTTTCGTCGCGCTCGTACGCTGCATTAAGTGCCTCTACGCCGTTATCAAAATTAAAGTCACCTTCAGCTAATGCAATTACGTTGTAAGCTTTTTCTACGCGGTTCCAACGGTTGTCTCTGTCCATTGCGTAGTAGCGGCCAATAAGTGACGCCAAACGACCGCATTTAAGTTCGCTAAATAACGCTTCAATACGTTCGATTGACGCTTTAGCACTACGTGGAGGTGTATCGCGGCCATCTAAAAAGCCATGAAAGTAAACTTCTTTAGCGCCACGTTTTGCAGCAAGTTTTATGCTAGCAACTATGTGGTCTTCATGGCTATGCACACCACCTGGGCTTAAAAGACCCATTATGTGGACTGCTTTTCCTGCACTTATCGCTTTATCTATGTTTTCAACTAAGGCTGGGGTTGAATCAAATTCGCCATCGTTAATTGCTTTAGTGATACGGGTAAAATCTTGATAAACAATGCGACCAGCACCTAAGTTCACATGGCCAACTTCTGAGTTACCCATTTGACCATCAGGAAGACCAACATCTAAACCCGAAGCTGATATTAATGTGTGTGGCCGTGTGGCCCATAAATTGTCTAATACCGGTGTGTTAGCTGCAAGAATAGCATTACTTTGCGTATCTTCGCGGTATCCCCAACCGTCTAAAATCATTAATACCAGTGGTTTTTTATGCTCTGTCATAATAGCTCCTGAAAATTAGTATCTGTTGATGGATACTGTGCACCTAAAAGGTTTATTAGCGTGGTTTTAGCATACCGTGTTTTTAAGCTAGGATCAGCATTGAAAACAAGATATTAAATTTTTTCACTTATACCTCATTGACTAACCTGAACTCTGCTTGAGATAGATTTATTATCCAGAGTTCTTGTTAACTATATATGGGGGGCTTTATCGTTTTTTAAACGTCTCTAAGTGCTCCTAAACTCGCATTTTAGGTTGGTTTGGGTATACTTGCGTGGCTAAAGTACAAAATCCTTAAAATATTAGGGCGTGTTGCACTTTGGTGGTTGAATTTGCAGCAGTATGTTTGGTTTTTAGGCAAGGCAGAGCCTATGAAGTGTGGTTACTCCCCATAAATAGGCGATAACGTAGTATAAATACCAAACATACGCTGCCCGTTGGGTTCTTTCTAGGGACTATTACCTCTTTGTTGCTCGGTTTTTACTTAGCCCACTAGGTTACAAATCTCGCGCCGCGATTTAATCGCCCCTAGATTGAACAAATTTCAATCCACAAAGGCCAACACGCCCTAGGTTTAAAACATAATTTCATAGTGGAAGTAGAATGGATCAATATATTGAATTTATTACAAATCATCCCATTTTAAGCCTTGCTTGGGTTGGTATTGTTTTCCTTATTGTTAGTGGCTGGATAAAGAGTAAGCTTTCAGCTGTTCGTCAAATAAATCCTCAGCAGCTTACGTTACTTATTAACCGTGATGACGGTCAAGTAATCGATATACGTGCGCAAAAAGAGTTTAATGCAGGGCGTATTTCTGGTGCTGAGCACTTAAGCCCAGAGAATGCGAAAAAATCTGACTTTTCAAGCCTTGAAAAGTACAAGACTAAACCCATTATAGTTGTATGTACTACAGGTATGACTGCCCAAGGTACTGCAGCCGCTATGAGTAAAGCTGGTTTTGAACGAGTTTACTTATTAGCAGGTGGCATGGGTGCGTGGCAATCTGCCAGCTTACCAACTACAACAGGTCGCTAATCAGTTTAGCTAGGCCGATAGAGGATTTATTATGAGTAATGTTGTTTTATACACCAAGGCGTATTGTCCATTTTGTCAGCGTGCTCTTTCGCTTTTAAACAGCAAAGGCGTTGAATACACAAATTATGATATTGGTGTACAGCCTGAGCTACGCGATGAAATGATTGCCAAAGCAGGTGGTGCAAGCACAGTACCGCAAATTTTTATTAATGATGAACATATCGGTGGCTGCGACGACATGATGGCTATTGAAGCGCAAGGTAAACTTGACGCTAAGCTAAACGCTTAATTTAATTATAATAACGAACAAGTTAGGAATAACAATGAACGAAGAAAATCAAAACGTAGCAGCTGCAGAAGCCGGCGCACAATTTACTATTCAACGTATTTACACTAAAGATGTATCGTTTGAAACGCCAAACTCTCCGGCCATTTTTCAAAAAGAATGGACGCCAGAAGTTAAGCTAGACCTAGATACACGCTCTAACAAACTAGACGAAGGTGTATTTGAAGTTGTTTTAGCGCTAACTGTAACCGCTTCTCTTGGTGAAGAAACTGCGTTCTTATGTGAAATTCAACAAGCAGGTATTTTCACCATTGCTGAAGTTGAAGAAGTGCAACTTGCGCACATGCTAGGTGCATTTTGTCCTAACGTGTTGTTCCCATATGCACGTGAAGCTGTTTCAAACCTTGTTAACCGTGGTACTTTCCCACAGCTTAACCTTGCGCCAGTTAATTTTGATGCGTTATTTGCACAATACATGCAACAACGTACTGCGCAAGCTGACCAGGCTTCAGCAGACGCATAACTTATGAGTACAGCAACTACAGCTGTTACTGTATTAGGGGCGGGGTCTTACGGCACCGCCCTTGCTATTTGTTTAGCCCGAAATGGTCACCACGTGACACTTTGGGGAAGAAATAGCGACGACGTTGCCACGCTTGCAGCTGAGCGGAAAAATCAACGTTACTTACCTGATGCTCCTTTTCCAGATACACTTACTCTTGAAGCTAACTTACAACATGCCGTTGCTAGCAGCGCTATTGTACTTGTTGTTGTGCCAAGCCATGCTTTTGGCGACACACTTGCGCAGATTAAACCTGCATTGCAAGACGGTGCTAAAGTAGCGTGGGCAACTAAAGGACTTGAGCCTAATACTGGACGTTTGTTACAAGAAGTGGCTTTGCAAGAATTAGGTGATGATATTCCACTTGCGGTACTGTCGGGTCCTACGTTTGCAAAAGAAATGGCGATGGGCTCACCTACAGCTATTTCAGTGTCTTCTACGTCGCCTGAATTTGCTCAGCAGCTTGCTGATTTACTTCATTGTGGTCGCTCATTCCGTGTGTATAACAATGATGATTTTATTGGTATACAGCTCGGTGGTGCGGTTAAGAATGTAATTGCCATTGGGGCCGGTATTTCGGACGGTGTTGGTTTTGGCGCTAATGCGCGTACCGCGCTTATAACCAGAGGCCTTGCAGAGCTTACTCGTTTAGGTTGCGCTCTTGGTGCTAAGCCAGAAACCTTTATGGGAATGGCAGGCCTTGGCGATTTAATACTAACGTGTACAGATAACCAATCACGTAATCGTCGATTTGGTTTAGCGTTAGGTAAAGGCGAAAGCGTCGATGCTGCTATTGAGTCAATTGGTCAAGTAGTGGAAGGCTTTAGAAATACTAAAGAAGTGTATTTATTAGCGCAGCGTAGCGGTGTAGAAATGCCGATTACCGAGCAAATTTATAAAGTGCTTTATGAAAATAAAGATATGAAAGAAGCTGCAATGGCGCTATTAGGCCGAGAGCAACGTTCTGAATAATTTTATAAGCGTTTATAAAACTAAAAAACCGACGTTATGTCGGTTTTTTGTTGTTTAGCTCAAAGCTATTTACTGCGCGTTAGGAAAACCCAACTGGCGCCACGACTCGTAAACAAACACAGCTACTGCGTTTGACAAGTTCATGCTGCGGCTATTGGCTTGCATAGGAATACGTACACGCTGCTCTTTTGGCAGTGCTTGGATCATATCGTCAGGCAAGCCGCGAGTCTCTGGGCCAAATACCAAGCAGTCACCCGCTTCGTAACTTGCTTCATGGTGAAACTGACTACCTTTGGTTGTACATGCATATATTTTTTTTGGTTTACATTTTTCAAGGTAATCTTCAAATGAGGCATGGCGTTGAACATGACTAAATTCATGATAATCAAGTCCTGCACGTTTCACGCGCTTATCGTCCCACTCAAAACCTAACGGCTCAATTAAATGTAATGCATAGCCGGTATTGGCACATAGGCGAATAATATTACCAGTGTTAGGCGGTATTTCAGGTTGGTATAAAACAATATCCAGCATAATGAGCCTTATAAAATAATCTGTAGTTTGACGAAGGGCAGTATACACGAAACCTTTTAAAAAAATGATATACTCACACTATTGAGTACTCCTAATTATCGGATTAAAACGTGCATAACCGTAGCTACGAATTTTGGGTTAAAACTTCAAGCATTGTTACCATGGTAATGGTTAGTTTAATGATTGGCGCAAAAACATGGGCATGGCTGGCTTCTGGCTCTGCCTCAATGCTTGGCTCGTTAACTGATTCGTTAATGGATATTACTGCCACCGCCATGAGTTTTTTAGTGTTAGGTTACGCACTGCGCCCAGCAGATGATGACCATAGGTTTGGGCACGGTAAAGCCGAAGCACTTGCTGGACTTGGGCAAGCCGCGTTTATTGCAGGCTCAGGTTGCCTACTTGCTTTTCATGGTATTGAGCGTTTATTTAATCCTATACAGTTAAGCCATTCTTTATTAGGTGTGTGGGTAAGTATTTTTGCTATTGCGTGTACGCTCGTCATTGTATTTGTGCAAAATAAAGTAGTTAAATACACCGATTCAATTGCTATAAAAGCCGACTCAGTACATTACAAAGGCGATTTAATATTAAATGCCGCTGTGCTATTAGCTATTTTGTTAGCTTATTATGGTGTGTTGTATGCCGATCCTGTTTTTGCGATAGGTGTAGCGGGTTACTTACTTTATAACAGCTGGGATATTGCTCGCGATAGTGCCGATCATTTAATGGATAAAGAACTGCCAGATGATGAAAAGCAAAGCATATTTGATATAGCCAGAGCCCATGCTGATGTACATGGTGTGCATGATATTCGTACTCGCCAAGGCGGAAAAGTTAAGTTTATCCAAATGCACTTAGAGCTTGATGATCATTTAAGTTTGATTCGCGCACATAATGTGGCTGATGAAGTAGAGGCAATGCTTAGCGAACGTTTTGAGTCTGAGGTAGATATACTGATCCACCTCGACCCTTTGTCGGTACTTGTTAAGCCGTCACCGACTCACAAAACTGATACAAGCTTTTAAGCAATGGCTGGCGTATTTCATCACGTTCAAAAAACAGCTCGTGTTTAGCGCCTTCAAAGCTTTTAAGTACAGTGTTTACGTGCCTGTTTGCTAATTTATATTGGGCATTGTTATCAACCACTTCGTCGTTTTGCGCACTGGCAATATAAAGTGGAATAGTCACGCTTAAGTTATCCACAGAAGTTATAAATTCAAACGTCGCATTTAGCCAGCCGTAAGTAACACCGCCGAGCTGTAGTAATGGCTCTTCTTGATATGTTTGCCTAAATAGCTCGTAACGCACTGGGCTGCTGGTTAATACATTTGTAGCAAACTCATCGGGTATGTAATCGGTTTGCCCTAGTGCGTAATTGTCTTTTTGACCCAAAAGGGTTGCAGTACTTGCTATTAATTTAGCTAAAGGTTTTGGTGTATTTTTTGTATAAATATCAAGCATAGGCGCTGATAAAAACGCCCCACTAAAATTATGTTCAAAATGCGCAAGATAATCAAATGCTATGGCGCCGCCCATTGAATGACTCACTAACACCTTTTTACCTTGCCAATGAGTATCCACTATTTGTGTATTAAATAAGTTTAGGTCTGCGCTGTAATCTTTAAATTGATTAACATGGCCTTTGTGCTTATTTAGTAGGTGGCGATAAGAGCGGCCTTGTCCTTGGTGATCGGCTATGAATATGGCAAAATTATTGTTATACAGCTCCCATAACAACTCTTTATATTTATCTAACCCTTCAAGGCGCCCAGAGCTTATTACAATGGCATTTTTGGCTTTATTTGGTATGGCATAAGCATAAAATAATTGCCCGTTAGGCGTATCTAAATAAGCTTTAATTAGCGTGTTTTTATAAAAGTTATTAATTGTTATTTGATTACTTTTAAGCTCACGCTCACTACTATAAAACATGCTTTACTCTTTTATTAATGGCAAGGTTATATTAGCACACAAGCCACCTAGTTCTTTATTTGATAATACTAAACTGCCGCCATGCGCAGTAATAGCATTTTTAGCAATCGCCAGACCTAACCCCGTGCCACCACTTACGCGATCCCGCGCATCTGATTGCCTAAAAAAGGGCTCGCAAAGCTTACTCAGTTGGTCATCTGGCACACCAGAGCCATCATCACATATTTCTATATAAATGGCATCAGCATGCTTTAGAGTAATGCTAATCGTATTATTTGCGTATTTAATGGCGTTGCGAAGTAGGTTTTCAAGCGCACTGGCAATAAGGCCTTCGTCGCAATTAATATTGATGTCTACAACGCCCACTATATTTAGCTGCTTATTATTTTGTTTTGCTTCAAACTGCGCATCGTTAATAACGTGATCTACAATTATTTGTAATGATTGTTTTTGCAGTGAAAGCGCTTGGCTTTTTGCTTCTAAGCGAGAAACTTGCAGCACGTCGGCAATCATCTTATCGAGTTGGTTAGCTTCTTTTTCTATGCGTAATAAATACGATTGGCTAGCGTCGTTAGCTTGCATTTGTGCAAGCCCGGTTGCCATTTTTAAACGTGTAAGAGGCGATCGTAATTCATGTGATATGTCGGCTAATAAGCGTTTTTGTGAGCTGATTAAAAGCTCTAACTGATTAGCCATGCTGTTAAAATCTCGCCCTAGTATTCCTAGCTCATCTTTTCGGTTTACAGAAATGTCGGCTCTTGCGCTTAGGTTACCCGCTGATAGTTTAATTGCCGCTTTTTTAAGGCTATTTATAGGGGCTATTAAGTTCCGGCTAAATACAAAGCTTAAAATAAGAGAGGCAACAATTGCGATGACTATTTTCATCCAATTAGGCATAAGCTTAAAGCGCATTATTAGCGGTGGTTGATGGTTAATATCTATTTCATAAAGATAAAAACTTCCTTCAGGCACGTTTATATTAACAGGGCCGAAGGCTTGATATTTTTCAGTGAAAATAATTTGCGGTGACATATTTTGAGTGAAATTTAATAAACTTAAATCGATGCTCTCTGGCACCTCTTTACTACTAAGAGAGTCCTCGCTTTGAGCTGCGCTTAAGTATAAAAGTTTACGCTTTGATAGGCGAGGGTGTACTAATACTTCACTTAGGCTGCGCTTATGTTTAATGGCAGTACGCTCAATACTTTTGGCGGTATATATTAGGTTTTTTTTCATTGGGCCATAAAGTGGCTCGTTAGATACCGCATTAATAGCGGTTATATTACTTAAAAATATAAGCGCTGCTACGGTGCCAATTATAGTTAACCAAAACCAAATAAATACTTTAAAAAACAGGTAGTGCCCAGGGTGTTTTAACCAAGCAAAGTAAGTACTTTTATTCGCCTTGGATAAAGACATAACCCGTACCTCGCATTGTTTTAATTCGCTCACCTGAAATATGCTCAGCTATTTTTTTACGGATATTACTTACATGCATATCGATAGAGCGATCAAAAGAAGCTAAACGCCTGCCTAGTACTTCTTCGCTAATTTGCTCTTTACTAACCACTTCGCCTGCATTTTTACACAATAGCGTGAGTATTTCGTACTCTGTACCAGTAAGAGTCAGTGTAGAGCCGTCGATTGAGGCCTCTCGCGCAGCAAGGTTAACAGTAATACCATTAACGAGTAACTTACTCGTTGTAGCTGCATTTAAGCTATTAATGTGCTCAATACGGCGTGTTATCGCTTTTACGCGGGCTAGTAATTCACGATGATTAAAAGGCTTTGGTATGTAATCATCAGCGCCTAGCTCTAGGCCAAAAATACGGTCAAAGTCTTCACCTTTTGCAGTAAGCATTATTACCGGTGTGAGTTTTGTTTGCCTAAGTTGTTTAAGTACTTCAAAACCATCAAGCGTTGGTAACATTACATCTAGCAATATAAGGGCGTAGTCATTTGCTTGTGCTAGTTTAAGGCCTTGCTCACCGTCGTGTACGCTTTGTATTTCAAACCCTTGGGCAGTTAAATACTCACTTAATAGCTCGCAAAGGCCAGTGTCGTCATCAATCATTAATAGTTTCATTTACAAACCCTTAGAGTTGTTTATAGCGTTATTTTACCCGCTAAATAGTGCAAAGGTGAATCTTTACACAACCTTTACACTGCTTTGCGTTACTTTGCATTGAGTTAGGTATAGTTAACTCACTGGCTTAGCAGCCACAACACAACCAACCCAATATTAAGGTAATAATTATGACTAAATTAAACACACTTTCAAAATTAGTACTTATCTGTGGCTTAGCAACAGCAACGCTTGGTGCTGGTAGCGTATTAGCTAAAGGCGACGGACATAAACAAGGCCATTCTCAAGCTCGCTTTTTACTTTCTGAGCGCGGCGTTGAAAAGTTAAGCTTAACAGATGAGCAGCAAACTAAGCTAAAAGCTATTTTTGAAGCGCAAAAAACACAAATTAAAGCGTTGCGTGGCGACGATAAAGAAGCCCGTAAAGCGATGCGTGAAGCGCATAAAGCTAAAATGGATGCATTACTTTCGGCGGCAACATTTGACGAAAATGCAGCAAAAGAGCTATTAAATGAACGCCGCGAAAAAGGTGAGCAATTTGGTTTAATTAAACTAAAAACGCAACACCAAGTAATGCAAGTACTTAACGCTGAGCAAAAAGAGAAATTTGCTAAAATGCAAAAGCGTATGAATAAAAAGCACAGTAAACAAAAAAGTTAATTATACTTTTTGTAAATACTAAAAAACCAGCTTAATGCTGGTTTTCGTATTTAGGGCATAATGAAGATAAATTACTTAAAAAAGTCATCTTCATTTTTAGCCAGCATAGCTTCAATATCTTCAATCATGTCTTGGCTAAACTCTTCAGCCGAGGTGATTGGTGCAGAAATTCTGTTATTTTCAAACGACCATTCACCTAAGTCAATTAGCTGACAGCGCTTTGAGCAAAAAGGGCGAAATGGGCTTTGCTCTGACCATTCAACTTTAGTTTTACAGGTTGGGCAGTTTACAATAGTAGGCATAATTTACTCTTTACAATCTTTTTCTGCATTTTACATTACTTAGATATGAGTCTCTAGGTATAAGTAAGGCTCTGAATTTAGTATTCAGAACCTTGTAGCTTTTACTATGGATCTTTAAAAATTAGTTACGCGATTAATTTCACCAAGGGATGTAAGGCCATCGGCTGCTTTGCGTAAACCTGATAAACGTAAATTATTAAATCCGGCTTTAAGTGAAACGTCAGCTATTTCAAGCGAGTTACCACCGCGCATAATAATTTGGGCAATTTCAGGGGTAATTTGCATTACTTCGTAAATACCCACTCGGCCTTTATAACCATCGGTACAGCTATCACACCCTTTAGGCGTATATAACGTCATTTCTTCAATTTGCTTGGCGCTAAATCCTTGGCGAGCCAGTTCTTCAGTCGGAAGTTGTTCTGGCGTTTTACATTTAGGGCATAAACGACGAGCTAAACGCTGGGCTATTATTAAGCTGATCGAACTTGCTACGTTATAAGCCGGCACACCCATATTTAATAAACGGGTGATTGTTTCTGGTGCTGAGTTTGTATGCAATGTTGATAAAACCAAGTGACCTGTTTGCGCCGCTTTTATTGATATTTCTGCGGTTTCTAGGTCACGTATTTCACCTACCATAACTACATCAGGATCTTGACGTAAAAATGCACGCAGTGCATTGGCAAAAGTCATATCGGCTTTAATGTTAATTTGTACTTGGTTTACACCTTCAAGGTTAATCTCAACCGGATCCTCCGCAGTACTAATATTTCGCTCTGGCTGGTTTAATATATTTAAACCTGTGTATAGCGATACTGTTTTACCAGAACCCGTTGGCCCGGTTACAAGTATCATCCCTTGAGGCTGGGCAAGTGCATCCATATAGAGTTTTTTCTGCTCAGGCTCATAACCTAATACATCAATGCCTAACATAGCGCTTGATGAATCAAGGATACGCATTACTATTTTTTCGCCCCACAAGGTAGGCATGGTACTTACACGAAAGTCGATACTTTTGCGTTCAGTAATTTTTAGTTTTATACGACCATCTTGTGGTTTGCGTTTTTCGGCAATATCGAGTCTCGACATAACCTTAATACGCGCAGACAGCTTGGTTGCTAATGTATTGGGTGGGCTTGCAACTTCATGCAAAATGCCATCAATACGAAAGCGAATACGGTACTTGTGCTCATACGGTTCAAAGTGTAAATCAGAGGCGCCTTTTTTAATGGCATCCATTAAAATTTTGTTGATGTAAACGATGATAGGCGCATCATCTTTATCGTCATCTTGTGGAGCTGTATCTCTTTGGCTTTCTGAATCTAAGTCAGCAAATTCTTGAAACTCGTCATCAGTTAGATTTAAGCTGCCAGTGGCATCTAGCAACTGCTCAATTTTGTTATCGAGTTGAATATAATCAACAACAACAATTTCGCATGAGAGACCGGTACTAAACTCAAAGTTTTCGAATGCGCCGTAATCTGTTGGGTCTGATGCTGCTATATAAACTTTTCGATCTTTTTGAACAAGCGGCAAAATGTGATGTTTACGTATGAGTTTTTCTTTTACAAGATCGGCCGGGATTCTAGTAGGATCAAAGTCTTTTAAATCAAAATAAGGTACGCGAAACAAATCAATACATTGTTCAGCTAAATCTTTACTATCGATTTTTCCACATTTAGAAATAAGCTCAGCTGTTGAGGCAAATTCATTTTGTTTGTTTTTAACCGTGTCGGCATCAATGCGGCCAAGGGTTATAAATTTTCTCAATAACGGTGAGTTAATATTCATTGCGCACCTGTTTTATTCCTTCAATAGTAAGCAATTTATCAGAAAAAAGAAGGTGATTACATCACCTTTCATTCTTTGTTGTGATTTTACTAACTAAAATACGAGTTTGTGTGAGTTAGGACAGTGTTAATGTGAGTTAGTTTTGTTGTGTAATGCATATTGTAGGTACTTTTTATGAAGATCAACAAGTTCTATATGCACTAGGTTTAAACTTCGGTCATTATTTAAAATATCATCCGCTTTTTGCTGTTTATCGGCGCGTGACATTTGCGAGGCAATAATACTTTTAACTTGCTCACTACTTGTGTTGTCACGTTTTGCCGTACGCGCTATTTGTACTGAGGTTGGTACGTCAATAAGTAGGGTATGGTCGCAATATTTATCAAGGTTGTTTTCAAATAATAAAGGCGCTACTAAAACAACATAAGGGCTAGTTGCATTATTTAAATCGTTTAGTATTTTTATCCGTATAAGAGGGTGCAGTAACGCATTAAGCCATTCTTTATCATTGTTGTTAGTAAATATTTTTTCGCGAAGCTCTGCTCTATTTAATGTGCCATCAGGCAATAAAATATGTTCACCAAAGTGGGCTGTAATCGCTTTTAGCCCTTTGCTATTTGGGAGTACTACTTCACGCGCAATTATATCGGCATCAACTATTGTAATACCAAGCTTTTCAAACATGTTACTGACGGCCGTTTTACCACAGCCAATACCGCCTGTTAAACCTAATACCCAGCTGTTTACTTTAGTAATTTGCTCACTCATTTTAATAACCAATTAAATTAAAATAAGTGCCTTGAATTTGATTGCCCCAAAGCATTGTGATCCAGCCAGCTATCGCTAGATAAGGCCCAAAAGGGATAGGGGTCGCTTTGTCTTTACCTTGTATGCTCAACAGCGCAATACCTATAATGGCACCTACCACGCTCGAAAGCAGAATAATAGTAAGCAATGACTGCCAGCCAAGTAACGCCCCAAATACAGCAAGCAACTTAAAATCACCATAACCCATGCCTTCTTTACCGGTTAATAACTTAAATAGCCAAAACACGCTCCATAGACTTAAATAACCACAAGCAGCACCAATAATGGCATCAGTAGGCGTAATTGTGTAACCCATTACAGAGGCAATAAGTGCAAGCCATAACAGCGGAAGTGTAAGTTGATCTGGCAGCAGCATATGGTCAATATCAATAAAGGTCAGTGCTACTAAAATCCACGTTACAAAAATATATAATAAAGCTTGCTCGGTCGCACCAAAGCTATAGGCAACAATTAAACTTAATAGGGCAGTAATTAGCTCTACAGCAGGATAACGGGCCGAAATAGGGTTACTGCAACTTGCGCATTTACCTTTGAGTGCTAACCAACTAATAATAGGAATATTCTGCCAAGGCTTAATGGCAGTTTTACATTTAGGGCAGGTAGAGTTGGGTTTTACTAAGTTAAAAGGCTCATTGATATTGGCTTGTTTAGATTTATTAGCTGTAAGTTCATCTTCTAGCAGTAGTCTGCATTCGCTTTGCCACTCACATTGCATCATCAACGGTAAGCGATAAATAACTACATTTAAAAAGCTACCAATACATAAACTAATTAAGCCAACGGTGGTTAAATAAAACCATAGTTGGTTTTGCATTACTTCTATAATACTTTGCATTTATTTACCTAAAACTAAAAATTCTTTTTTAATCATACCAATTAAGAGGACGCGATATAAAATCGCTGCTACATGTGCGGCTCTTTAAAATCGCAAGGTTGCTTATATTTTTCCAAAGGGATTAAATCACAGAGCCCAATTGGAAAATAGGTAAGTACATCGCAACAATCAAGCCACCAACAAGTACACCTAGTACAGCCATAATAAGTGGCTCAAGTAGGCTTGAAAGGCCATCTACTGCATCATCAACTTCTTGTTCATATATAGTAGCAACTTTCGCAAGCATGCCATCTAATGAGCCTGACTCCTCACCAATCGCGACCATTTGTATTACCATATCAGGGAATATTTTTGAGTTACGCATTGCCCAGTTCATCTGATTACCAGAGCTTACTTCTACTTTAATATCTAAAATGGCATAACGGTAAACGGCATTACCTGAAGCGCCTGCGGCTGAATCAAGTGCATCAACCAGCGGCACACCTGCAGCAAAAGTGGTCGAAAGAGTTCGTGCATAGCGAGCAACTGCTGCTTTATTTAAAATCATGCCTATGACCGGAAGTTTAAGTATAGCTCGGTCGGTTGCATCTCTTAGTTTTAAGCTTCTTAATTTAGCTTCTTTAAACGCGTATCCAAAAGCAAGCATCCCAATAAGAATCATCCACCAATATGCTTGCATAAAGTTAGATATACCAATTACGAATAATGTAAAAGCGGGAAGTTCAGCGCCAAAGCCTGCAAAAATATCTTGAAACTGGGGTACTACAAATATTAATAATATTGAGGTAACAATACCTGCAATAACTAATACCGAAATAGGGTAGAACATTGCCTTTTTAATTTTTGACTTTAATGCTTCGGACTTTTCTTTATAAATAGCGACACGATCAAATATTCTATCAAGCGCACCTGATTGTTCGCCCGATGCAACTAAATCGCAATATAAATCATCAAAGTAGCGGGGGTGTTTTCTAAGCGCTGTAGATAATGGCTGGCCCGCTTTTACTTCATCGGCTATAGTCTCCATTAGTTTCCTGATGCTTTTATTAGTCGAACCAGTGCCAATCATTTCTATAGACTGTATTAATGGTACGCCGGCTAATAACATTGTTGCAATTTGGCGAGTAACTAGTGCGATATCCTTTGGCGTTATTTTTTGAACACTTTGAATACCGAACAACGGTTTTGCTTTACGCTTCACTTTTGAGGGAGTGATACCTTGCTTGCGAAGCTGAGCCTTTACTAATGCAATACTATTGCCTGTAAGCTCACCTTCAAGTTTCTTCCCTCGTGCACTTACACCGACCCACTGAAAGGTATCGAGGCCTTTATCTTGTTGTTTTTTTGCCATTAAGAGTACCCAGCTGAATTTGGTTTAAAACTTCATTATTATAAGCATAACTTAAACTAATGATTCTTGGTAGAAAAGTTGAGCGCTTTAAAATCGTTGCCCAACGGACCAAAATCTAGGCCCGTAAATGTAGCCCTTATCAGGGTCAATATTATTATAAATACTTATCGCTTTTTGTAAGTAAAGGTACCATGCAAAAACAAATAAAATGGTTACTAAAGCTTTTAAGTATTTATTTATGGAAATACTTTGGATACTTTTTTTATTGATTCTACCAAGTAGCAACCCCCACATTATAAATAAGAGTGTTTGCGATACTGGCATTACATGCACGCCAGAAAATAGTGAGTATGTAATACCTATAGCAAAAGAGTAAAAGAGGCTTTCAGTAATGATATCTTTTTTATAACATTTCAAATGTGTTATGGCTTTTTTAAAGGTTGTACAAACAGCAGTTAAAATACATATAAGAGCTATAAGGCCCCACTCATTTAAAATTTCAATTAATGAATTATGAGGGTGACTGTAAGGAGCTGAACTTCCAAGTGACATTTCAAACACTCCAGGACCATTGCCGATAAATAAATGCTTTAAAGATAGGTTTGAAAGAGTATTAAACCATAAATCAATACGGCCTGAGGAGGATGTACGTAGTATTTCAGCACCTCCCTTATTTAACGAATCCAGAGCGTAAAAAGCAATGCAACTTAAAACAAAGCAGGTTAACCCGATAAAAACTTGTTTTTTTAATGTAGTTTTTAAAGCAAGAGCAAAAATAGAGAAAGCTAAAAAAGAGAGTAAAGCCCCACGAGCTTGCCCAATAAATATAAGTAATAAGTTTAAAAACAAAATAATAAATACAACACGCTGAATGCTTTTAAACTTTAGGAGTAGCACCAAAAAGGGAAGAATAAACACCTGTACTTGGTTAAAAAAGCGAATGTTAATAAAACCTGAGTAGATTATGTAGGGGTTTAAGGGTTGTTGTTCAGATAGCGTAAAAATTATATTA